>JAFUXX010000398.1 GCA_017476965.1 Kiritimatiellia bacterium
CGGCGACGGCGGCAGCCCCGGCGGCGGCGACGGCAGCCCTTCGTCGCCCCACAAAACGTGGGGCGCCAGTGAAAGCGACGGCAGGCGCGGTGGCTGGGGCGGCGACGGCGGCGCGGCGGGCGCGAACGGCTCCACCGGAAACGTCTACAAGGACCCCGGCGTGACGCTCTCTGGCGGTTCCATGCCGGCTACGGCAAACGCCACCACCCATTCCGCCATCGAATACAACCTGAAGTTCGAAGACGGCCAGCGCGTGAACACGACGAAGACCGCCCGCTACGGCTATGCATATCCCGCCGCGGCGATGCCGCCGTCGCGTCCGGGCTGGACGTTCCACGGCTGGTTCACGGAGAAGGACGGCGGCGGCGTCAAATACTACGACGCCGACGGCGTCGCCACGCAGGAAGAATGGACCACGCCCTCCGACGTCACGCTCCACGCATACTGGACGATGACAGACCCCGACGCCGCCGCCTCGATCTGGATCAACGACACGCCCCTCGTCGCCGGCTTCTCGAAGACCGGCATCGGCTGGGAATACGACGCCTCGACCGGCGTCGTGACGTTCAACACCGTCGGGGGATACATCGTCACGGGCAAGGACACCGCCGGCGATTTCAGCCTCTACGACGCCGCCGGCGGCGCGATTTTGGCGTCGAATCTCGTGCTCGACACGTCGAACTCCCTCGAAAACTCCCCGTACTCGACATGCAGCGGCAAGAGATCGTCGCTGGTCTTCCTGGGCGAAAACTCGTTCACCGGCTGCGCGAACCGTCCGGCAATCCACGTCCGCGAAGGTTCTACGCTGTATATCGGCAGCCTCTTCGGCCTGTCGGCGGGCGACTTAGGCACGTTGACGGCGACGGGCGGCGCGAACGCGCCGGGCATCGGCGGCGCGGTCGGCGAGACGGCGGGCACCGCCAAGCTCTATATCGGGGGCGGCACGATCGAGGCATACGGCGGAGACTTTGGGGCCGGCATAGGGTCGGCGAAAGATGGTGGTTTTGGCTCGATCACCATTTCCGGCGGAATTGTGAAGGCCACCGGCAAGGGGGGGACCAGTGCGTCCGGCGGCGGCGCTGGCATCGGCGGCGGCGCTTCGCAGTCTGGCGGCGTCATCCGGATTACGGGGGGCGAGGTGACGGCCATCGGCGGCAACCGTGGCTCCGGCATCGGCGGCGGCAGCACGGCGGCAGGCGGCTCGGCGACAGGCGGCGACATTTCCATTTCCGGTGGCGTGGTCAATGCAACAGGTGGTTATGCCGGCGCCGGCATCGGCGGCGGCGTCAACGGCGCCGGCGGCACCATAGCGATTTCCGGCGGCACCGTGACGGCGACGGGCGGCTCTGGCGCATCGGGCATCGGCGGCGGCGACTGCGGCCCCGGCGGGACGATCACGATTTCCGGCGGCGAGGTCGTCGCAAGGGGATCGGACCATGGCGCTGGCATCGGAGGCGGCAGAAACAAATACGGCGGCACAATCACCATCACGGGCGGACATGTGGACGCAGCCGGCGATACGCTCGGCGCGGGCATCGGCGGCGGCAGCTTCTGCAATCCCGGGACGATTACCATTTCCGGAGGATTCGTCAAGGCCGTCGGAGGATCGGGCGGCTGCTCGGGCATCGGCAGTGGCTACGACAACTACTCCTACGCAGGCATTGGAACGGTCCTCATTTCCGGCGGCACGATTTACGCCTCGGGCAGCGGCGCGTCCTCGGATATCGGCAGCGGAAGCAACGTCGAAAATGCAATTCCGGTCTTCACCGGCGGCGCCATCTATGTCAATGACGAAAAGGTTTCCCCCCATCCGAAGGACGCGTTCGAAAAAAGAGTCTTCCCGGTCGATTTCGAGATCGGCGAGGCGACGAACAAGGTGACGTCGCTTACGCTTTCAGGCGCGCTCGCAAGCTACTCCTACGGCTCGACCGACCTCTACACGGACGCAAACGGCAAACTGCGCGTGTGGCTGCCCGCGACTGACGGCGCGGCGTTTGTCGCTAGGGTCGAAATGGCGAGCGGCAACACCTACTACTTCTCGTTCGACATCGACGGAAGCGGCAATGTCACGCCGCGCGGATTCCTGGTCATAAACGATGGAGTCGTCGCGAGCAATGTTGACAACTCCGGCAGCGGATGGTCGTTCTCGAAATCGACGGGCATCGTGACGATCTCCGCCAACGCGGAAATACAGGGCTTCTCCACGAACGGCGAATACCGCATCGTCGTTCCGTCGGCTTCGAGCGCGTCGACAGTGACGCTCAAGAACCTCACGCTTACGGGGCCGGCCAAGCAGAACGCCTCCGCAATGGATTTCGAGCGGAACGTAGCGCTCACATTCTCCGGCACGAACGTCATCACCAGCACCGGCAGGTATTCCGCCGGAATCGAGGTCGGTTCGGCGGGGGCGCTGACGATCAGGGGCGACGGTTCGCTCTCCGCGACCGGCGGACAATACGGCGCCGGCATCGGCTCCAGCGGCTACGACAAGAACAATCCTTCCGGCAAGATCGCGATCGAGGGCGGCACCGTCGTCGCGCAGGGCGGCGAGAAGGCGGCCGGCATCGGCGGCGGATCAATGGCCAATCTTGCCATGGAGGGCAACATCGTCATCTCCGGCGGAAATGTCACCGCCACCGGCGGATCGTACGCCGCCGGCATCGGTTCCGGCTACATGGGCGGCGGCACGAGCGGCAAGACGCTTGCCGACGACGCGGTGAAGATTTCCGGCGGCACGGTGCTTGCAACGAGGGGTGCGTCCGCCACGTCGGACCTGATTTCCAGCGGCAACACGATCCCGATAACCGGTTATGCCCGATCGCTTTGCATTACCGGCGGCAGCGTTCACGGAACGAACCTCGACGCGGAGCCGAATCCGGTTGACGCGGACGGCACATCGTTGCGCTACTGGCTCTTCACCGGCATGGCGCCCGGCGTAACGCCGGTCTTCGAGAGCGGTCTTCCCGAAAACTACGGCACGAACGCCGTCGTCGCGGACGCCACCGGCTCCGTCTGCCTCTGGCTCCCCTACACCAACGGTGTGCGCAAGGTGAGCCTCAACGGGCAGGAATTCGTCGGCGGCGGCTCGACGAACAACGTCTTCGCCAGCACGACCGGCGGCGTCACCGTGAACGGAACCAACATCGCGGTGCTTTCCGGGGACGGCTGGACGTTCTCGACCGACACGCGCATCGTCTCGCTCTCCGGCGTCGGCCCGTTCGCGATTTCCGGCGAAGGGACGAATGTCTGCATCCGCGCCGATGCGGACTGCGCCGTCACGCTCGCCAACCTCTCGATCACCAATGACGTGGCGGGCCTCGTTCCGTTCGACTGCGGCTCGCACATCGTCGCGATGACCCTTTCCGGGACGAACCTCCTCGCCGCGTCCGGCGAAAACGCGCCCGGCATCCGCACGGTTCCCGGCGCTTCGCTCGTCCTCGCCGAGGCGGCCGCCGGCGGCGCCCTGTTCGCGCAGGGCGGCGAAAAAGCGGCCGGCATCGGCGGCGGCAACGAGGCCTCCGGTGGCACGATCACGATCACGGGCGGCGACGTGACGGCAGCCGGCGGACAATTCGCGACCGGCATCGGCGGCGGCTACATCGGCTTCGGCGGCACGATCTCTATCTCGGGCGGCACTGTCGCGGCGACCGGCGGCGACTACGGCGCGGGCATCGGCGGCGGCTAC
>JAFUXX010000399.1 GCA_017476965.1 Kiritimatiellia bacterium
CGGCCGCGCCGAAGGCTCCGGGCTCCGGCGCGGCGAAGAGCGCCGTGGATTCGTCGAGCACGAGCCTGTTGGCCGGGTGGTCGGTCGCGGCGATGGAGCGCGCGACCTTGAGGTAGTCGAGCAGCTTCAGCGGGGTGTTGAGCCCCTTGATGCGCGGCGAGAGGAGTATGTCGCACGCGGCGAGGACGTTCGGCAGGTCGTCGGGCGGTATCTTGCCGAGGAACGAGACGCGGTCCTCGCATCCCGCCGCGCGCAACGCGGCCTTGCGCTCCGCGATCTGCTCCGGCGTGCCGCCTACGATGGCGAACCGCAGCGCGGGCGCGGCGGCGAGGGCCTTGGGGATGGAGTCGAAGAGCAGATCGATCCCCTGGTACGACGCGAACGACCCGACGTACGCGGCCACGACGTCGGCGCCGCCGCGCGGGGCGAGGCGGGCGCGCGCTTCCGCGACCGCGTCCGGGGACGGCTCGACGAGGGACGACGGTATGTCGCTCACGCAGAACGCGGGCGTGCCGCAATGCAGGTCCTCGACCTGCTTCACGAGCCCGGGCCCGGTGCCGATCACCGCCGCCGCGCGGCGCATCACGAACCTTTCGACCTTCGCGTACGCGCGCACGACCGCGCTCTTGCCGTAGCTGCCGGAGTCGCTGTGCTTTTCGAAGACCGCCTTCGCTCCGGAGACGGCCGCGAGCGCGACGGCGAGCAGGCCGCAGTCCTCCACGCCGTGGACGACGGCGTACCGCCGCCGCGCGACCATGCCGAGCGCTTCGGCGAGCATCACGGCGTCGAACGCGAGCTTGAGCGGCGAGGGTCCGATGGCGATGTCCTTCGCGAAGAAGAGGTTCGGCGCGCGGACGATGCGCACGCCCGGGACCGGCCGGTCTTCGCCGATCGGCAGCGTCAGGAAATCCACGTCATACCCGTTTTCGGAAATGGCGCGCACGTCGAAGCCGAGGCGGATGGGCGAGCCCCGCCACTGGAAGTAGGGTTGGGAGGCGACGAAAAGGACGCGCGGCCGTTTCGTTTCGGGGTTCATCTGTGCGTGGTCGCTTTTGCGGGCGCGGCGGCGCCCTGGTGGTCGAAGTCGCGGACTCCGTCCGGCATCGCGCGCGCGAAGAGCCCGCGCAGGAAGTTCCAGCCGTAGGCGTAGTGCGTCGCCGCCGTGCCGGCCGCGGTCGCGAGCCACTCCGCCGGTTTCCGCGAAAATGAGAAGAGCGCCACGGCGGCCGCGTACGCGGCGAGCACGCAGCCTCCAGCGCACGCCGCCGCGCCGAGCGCGTCCGTGCGGAGAAAAGCCCGTGCGCAGGCGCAGAGCGCCTCGGCGGCGGTTCCGGCGAGGAGCGCCGACGGCGCGAAGTACGCGGGTTTGAGCGAAGTCTCGGGAAAGCGCTTCGCGAAAAAGCCGCGGTGCCGCGCGTAGCGCGAGACCTGTCTGAGGTGCGGCCCGAAAAGCGGGCGGCGGTGGTGGGCCGCCACGACGCGCGGGTCGTAGACGATGCGGCCGAGTTTTGAGAGGGCGAGGCAGAGCACGGTGTCCTCCCCCGGCCAGTACGCGGAATCGAACCCTCCCGCCTCGCGCAGCGCCGAGGCGCGCACGAGGAGGTTGCAGGAGGGCAGGTCGCGCTCCGCGCACACGCGCGTCGGGACGTAGCGGCGGCGGTACGCGCCGGAAACGAGCGGACTCGCGTACACGCGCCCGGACATCGCCGCCATGAAGCCGTCCTCCGGCGGCGTCACGGCAGGGCCGCCCACGGCGCACGTGCCGGGATCGGAAAAGTGCGGCACTGCGTTCGCGAGCCAGCCGGGGAGGGGGCGGGCGTCGTCGTCGAGAAACGCGACGATCTCCGCGCCGTCCGCCGCGGCGGCGCCGGCGTTGCGCTTGTCGGACGGCAGCTTCGCGCCGGTCGGGATTTCGCGCACCCATGCGGGCCACTGCCGGCCGGACGGGGAGTCGGGCAGCACGACGGCTTCCAGCTCCGGGTACGTCTCGCGCTCGCGGGCGAGCGCGGCGACGCATTGTTCGAGCATCGGGGTGACCGCGGGGCAGGCCACGACGGCCGCGACGCGCGGCCGCTTCGCGGGCATCGGGCGCGGTTCGAGCGACTGGTAGTAGTGCAGCACGCGGACGCGGTAGAACACGGCCAGGGTGTCGCGGAGGACGTCCGCCACGGCCGACGGCTCCAGCGCGCCCCACTTGCCGGGCGGGTAGTCGAGCGAAACCGGCGCTTCCGCGACGCGGAAGCCGCCGAGCCCGGCGATGACGAGCAGCTCCAGGTCGAAGGCGAAGCGCTTGGAGAGCGACCGCGCGAACGCGTACTGCAGCGCTTCGCGGCGGAAGAGTTTCATGCCGGTCTGCGTGTCGTGCACCGGCAGGCGGAAAAGGGCCTTGACGAGCCCGTAGTACGCGCGGCTCGCGATGCGGCGGCGCAGCGGGTAGCTGACGCGCGACTCCGGGTGCATCTTGGAGCCGATGGCGACGTCGGCGCCCGTTTCGGCGAGCACGCGGAAAAAGCGCGGGGCGTAGGAGGGGTCGAGGTCGAGGTCGCCGTCGAGCAGCAGCACGTGCGAGCCGCGCGAGGCTTCGAAACCGGCGCGGAACGCTTCGCCCTTGCCGCGGTTGGCGGGCAGGACGACGGGGCGGACGACGTCCGCGCCGAGTTCGCGCGCGGCTTCGGCGAACGCCTCGGGCGTGCCGTCGCCGGAGCCGTCGTCCACCGGCACGAGCTCGAACG
>JAFUXX010000400.1 GCA_017476965.1 Kiritimatiellia bacterium
CGACGCGGCGCGCGCGCTTCCGGAAGGGGAGAGCGCGGCGCTCTCGTCCGCGGTCGAAGGCGAAGGCGCGCGCCAGGCCGCGCGCATCGCCGGCGGCCCGCAGTGGCTGCTCGACGTGGCTTCGATCGCGCCGATGGTCGGCCTGCTCGGCACGGTGCTCGGCATGTTCACCGCGTTCCGCGGCGTCGGCGGCGACGTCGTCGCGTCGGCCAAGCCCGTCGTGCTCGCGCAGGGCGTTTCGCTCGCGCTCGTGACTACCGTCGCCGGCCTCTGCGTCGCGATTCCGGGCATGATGTTCTACGCATGGTTCCGCCGCCGCGCGGAGCGCCAGGTCGCGGCGCTCGAATGCGCGGCGCAGGACGTGGTGACGGCGCTTCTCGCCGCCCGCGGCGCCAGGAAATGAAGTTCCGCGTTCCGCAGTCCGCCCTCCCCGGGTTCCAGATCACGCCGATGCTCGACGTGGTATTCCTGTTGCTGTGCTTCTTCGTGGCGACGTCGGTCTACTCGCAGTGGGAAAACGAGATTTCGGTGCGGCTGCCGTCGGCGGTCTCCGGCGAAACGCCCGACCGCCTTCCCGGCGAAATCGTCGTGAACGTGGACGCCGCCGGCGCGATCCGCGTGAACGGCCGCGAACTCTCCCGCGAGGAGCTCGGCACGCGCCTGCGCGCGCTCGCCGCGTCGTTCCCCGGCCAGCCGATCGTGCTGCGCGTGGACCGCGCCGCGCGCTACGAACACCTCGTCGCCGTGATGGACGAGTGCCGAGCGAACGACGTGTGGAACCTGTCGTTCGCGGTGCAGGGACCCGAGTCCGGCGACGGCGCCGCTCCGGCCCCGGATCCCGAAAACAGATGAAGATCAGAAACGTCGCGCACCGCGGTCTCTGGAACGCCGCGGTTCCGCAGAACACCCTCGAAGCGTTCCGCGCGGCCTGGGCCGCCGGCGCCACATGGGTCGAAACCGATTTCCACCGCACCGCCGCCGGGCAGATGCTCTGCATCCACGGCGAAGGCGAGCTGCTCGCGTACACAGGCCGCTCCGACGCGATCGCTTCGCTGTCCAGGGAGGACGCCGCTTCGATCCGCCTCGACCCCGTCCGATTCTCTTCGCGCTCGAAGGGGGCCATACCGCCCGCGCCCGCCGGCGTCGAGCCGCCCGCGCCCGGCGAATCGCCCTTCCGCATCCCGCTCCTCGAAGAGGTGCTCGCGACGGTGCCGAAGCACGGCACGCTCCAGTCCGAAATCAAGGGCTACGCGCCCGACTACCCCGATGTCTTCGACGCCGCGGTGCGCGCCGCCGGGCTTTCGGAGGAGAATGTCGTGGTGTCGTCGTTCGACTTCGCCGCGCTCGCCGATTTCCGCGCCCGCAAGCCGTCGTACCGGACGCTCCTCCTCGTCGGCGTGCCGAAGGACAGCGAAACGGACCTCATTCCGAAAATCGCCGCCGCCAAGGAAGCGGGGTTCGACTGGTTCTGCCCCGGCCTCACGGACGGCGACCGCGCGCCCACGGCCGCGGAGCTCGACGCCGTGCGCGCTTCCGGCATGGGCCTGCGCGTCTACGGGGTGAACACGCCCGAAGCGCTCCGCACCGCGGCCCGCATCGGCGCCGAAGCGTTCACCTGCAACTTCTGGCGCGACGCGTTCGATTGGGCAAAGGAAGTGCCCGGCCTCGAACTGCTGGCCTGACGGAATGCAAGGCCCAGCCGACGCGCCGGCCGGCGGCAAGACGCCGTTCTGCGTGAAGATGCGCGCGTCGCTCGGCGGCCGCCACGTCTCCGGCGCCGAGCGCATCGCCGCCGCGCGCGACG
>JAFUXX010000401.1 GCA_017476965.1 Kiritimatiellia bacterium
CACGGCCCCCGCCGCCGGCAAGACCGCTTCGATCGGCCGCCTGACGTCCAACCTCACTTCCGCCGCGGCCGAGACCCAGACCACGATGCGGATCAAGCGCCCGGCGCCCGCCGCCGCCGCGCCCGCGCCGTCGCCCGAGTCCGAGTCCGAAAAGTCGAGCACCGTCCACGCCAAGCCGATCCTGCTCAAGAAGCCCGAATCTGGCGAGACGCCGACGATCCGCCTCAAGCCCGGCGAACCCGCCGCGGCCGCGGCCAAGCCCAAGATCACGCTCAAGGGCGCAGCCCCCGCCGCCGAGGCGGAGCCGGTGAAGTCGACCAACGACGGCATCGAGGCGCCGCCCGCCGCTTTCGCCGCGACGGATTTCGCGAAGCCCGAGAAGGTTTCGGCTTTCTTCCCCGTCGTGGCCGCGCTCGCGATGGTCGCCACGATCGGCATCTGCCTGCTGTTCATGTCCGAGTGGAGCGGCCCGAACCCCTCGCTCACGAGGTTCTCTTCGTGGGTCGACGGCCCCGCGGTGCTCTGCCCGGGCTGCCCGCGCGTGACTGTCCGCTAGCGCCATCCCCGCGCAAATGCAACCGCAGGAAGAACAGGCCCCCGCGCCGGAACGCCTGGCGCGGGTTTCCGTTTCGGCGCTGGACGAAGTCCTCGGCCGCGCTTTCCCCGTGCTCGACGACGGCTTCGTGCGCGTGGTGGATTACATGGGCGACGACCGCGCGATCGTCCAGGCCGCGCGCGTCTCGTACGGCGACGGCACCAAGAAGGGGTCGGACGACGCGCACCTGATCCGCTACCTCATGCGCCACCGCCACTCGACGCCCTTCGAGATGTGCGAGATCAAGCTCCACGTGCGCGCCCCGATGGACGTCTGGCGCCAGTGGGTCCGCCACCGCACGGCTTCGATAAACGAGTACTCCACCCGCTATTCGCTGGCGATCGACGCCGCGCGCTCGCTCGCGCCCGACGAGTGGCGCACGCAGTCCTCCACGAACCGCCAGGGCTCGGCCGGGCTCCTGCCGCCCGACGAGGGCGCCGCGTTCACCGCGGACGAAAAGGAATTCCACGCCGCCGCGCGCGCCCTCTACGAGAAGCGCGTCGAAGCCGGCGTGGCCCGCGAAATCGCCCGCAAGGACCTCCCGCTCGCGACCTACACCGAGGCGTACTGGAAGTGCAACCTGCGCAACCTGCTGCACTTCCTCTCCCTGCGCATGCCGGCCGCGGCCCAGTACGAAATCCGCGCCTACGCGGAAACGATCGGCCGCGAAATCGTGGCCCGCTGGGTCCCGCTCGCGTGGAAGGCGTTCGAGGATTACGAACTCTCCGCCGCTTCGCTCTCCGCGCCCGACGTCTCGGTCGTTTCCGCGCTCGTCCGCGGCGGCGCCGAAGCGGCTGCGAGCGCCGCTCTCGCCGCCGGCATGCTCCGCCGCGAGCCCGACGGCTCGCTCAAGGTCCTCCGCGAAGGGGCCGAGCTTTCCGCCAAAATCGCCGCTCTCGGTTTCGCCGCCCCGTGGTAGTCCGGGCCGGCCGCAATTTCCCGACAAACGCCATGACATCCCGGAAGTCCGCCCTCCTCTCCGCCGTTTCCGCGCTCCGCTCCGCCGTCCCCGCTCTCGCGGCCGCTTTCGCGCTGCAGGCCGGCGCCGGCGGCATCGGGTTCTGGGGCGGGTCGATGGACACCGAAACGTTCGGCAAGGGTTTCACCGCCGGCGCCCAGGTCGAAGTCGGCACCGTCCCGTGGGTTTCCCTGCTGCTGCGCGGCGGCTACGCCGGCGGGTTCGACGACGTGACGCTCCGCGACGCCGGTTTCACCGCCGGCGCCAACGCGCGCAAGATCCTCCAGCGCGTCGGGGCCGATTCCGCCGCCGCCGAGATGGAGGACTTCGGTCTCGTGCCGCTCGAAGCGGGTCTCGTCCTGCGTCCGCCGGCCCTCTTCGGCGTGATCGGCGTGTACGCCGGGGCCGGTGCCGGCTACTACTACCTGTCCGGGTTCGACATCGTCGACCGCGGCGCCAAGATTTCCACCGGCGAGGCTTCCGACCTCTTCGGCTGGTGGGCGCTCGCGGGTGCCGACATCGGCATCTCGTTCTTCCATGTCTTCGCCGAAGCCAAGTACACGTCCGCGAAGAACGACGACGAAACCTTCGACATCGACTGGCACGGCGCCGCGGGCGCGGTCCGCGGCGACATCGACCTGACGGGCCTCACCGTACTCGGCGGCATCCGCTTCGAATGGTAGGCTCCGTTTCCGAGGCGAAGCGGGCTTTGCGTCGCGAAGCCCGCGCCCTGCGCGTCGCCCACGCCGGCGACGCGTCCGTTTCTTTCCTCCCCGCGCTTTCGGCTCTCCCCGCCTGGCCCGCCGCGCGCATCGTGGCGCTCTACCTGCCTTGCGGCCCGTGGGAACCGCCGACGGCGGACATTTCTGCGGCCGCTCTCGCCGCCGGGAAAAAGGTATGCGCGCCCGTGTGGCTGCCGGACCGCGGATGCTACGGTCTTGCCGCTCTCGGCTCGGGAGTGCCGCTGCGCGCCGGGCCGATGGACGTGCCGGAGCCCGACGGCGGCGCGCCGGTGCCGCTCGACGCCCCCGACCTCTTTCTCGTTCCCGGACTGTTTTTCGATTCTGCCGGCCGCCGTCTCGGCCACGGCAAGGGCTGGATCGATCGGCTGCTCGCGGGCCGCCGTCCCGGTTCCGCCGTGGTCGGGCTCGCTTTCCCGTGGCAGATTTCCGCCGCTCCGCTCCCGTCCGAGCCGCACGACGCGGCGATGGACGCGGTGCTGCTCCCGGACGGCCCGGCGGCGCATCCCCCCGCGCCGCGCTTCCAGTGAAACTTTCGTCGCAATCTCCTTCGTTCCTCCGCGGATTCGCCGACGCCCTCCCGATCTGCTTCGGGTACTTCGGCGTCGGATTCGCAATCGCGGCGTCCGCCGTGGCTCACGGCCACCCGGCCTGGTCCCCGGTCCTGCAATCGATCGCCAACTTTTCCGGCACGAGCCAAGGCGCGCTCGCCAGCGCGCGCGTCGCCGCGGCGG
>JAFUXX010000402.1 GCA_017476965.1 Kiritimatiellia bacterium
GCGGAGCGCCGCGGCGGCCGCCGAGCGCTTTTTCCACGACGGCGGCGAGCGACGCCGTGCCGGTGATTTCGCCAGCCGCGCGGGCTTCCACAACGGCGCGGGCGGCGCGCCCGGCGCGCGGCTCTTCGCCGAAATCGGAAAAAATCTTCGCGAGCCCGCGCCAGTCGCCGCCGAACGAATCGATCAAATCCGCGGCGGTGCGCCCGCGGCTGCGGTCCATCCGCATGTCGAGCGGGCCGTCCTCGCGGAACGAAAAGCCGCGGGAAGGGTCGTCCAGCTGGAACGACGAAACGCCGAGATCGAGCAGGATGCCGTCGAACGGGCCCCACCCGCGCTCCGCCGCCACTTCCGCCATGCGCGAAAACGGCGACTGCACGGCTTCGAAACGGCCGCCGAAACCGGCGAGCCGCACGCGGCAGCGGTCGATCGCCTCGGAGTCGCGGTCGAGCCCCAGCAGGCGGCCGTCCGGCGCGCTCGCCGCGAGAACCGCCTCCGCGTGGCCGCCGCCGCCTAGAGTGCCGTCCAGATACGTGCCTCCGGCCCGCGGCGCAAGCGCCGCGAGGGTTTCGGAAGCCAGGACGGGGACGTGCATCGCGAAAACTCCCTAGAAGCCCAGAGCCTGGGCCTCCGCTGCGATCTGGTCGAGTACCGCGGCCTCGGAGCCGTCGATCTTCGGCCGGTTTTCGAGCGACCAGACCTCGATCCTGTAACCGGTGCCCACGAGCACCACGCCGTCCTTGATGCCGGCGTACGCGAGAAGCGAATCCTTGACGCGGATGCGGTTCATCGTGTCGACGGAAACGCACGAAATCAGCTCGCCGATGCGGCTCACGAAGCCCGCTTTCGACGAGTCGGAAAGCGCGTTTTCGCGGAAAATCTCCATCCTGCGGTCGAATTCCGCGGGGCAGAAAAGGTCGAGGCACCGCGCCGCGCCGTGCAGGTGCGAAAGCGACGGCATGACATACAGCTGCGAAGGCGACCCCATCCGAGCGCACCAGTCCGCCGGAACCGTGAAGCGGCGCTTCGGATCCAGCTTGTGGTCGGCGCGCCCGAGAATCGGCTGCATCGCAACCGGTCCGCGGACCGCTTTCTCTTCGCTTGACGGGGGATTTTCTGACATTTGGTGCCTTTCGGTGCCACCACGATACACGGACTGACACCGAGAGTCAAGAAAAATCTCGAAAAAAACAAAATGCCGCATTTTGCTCCGAAAGCGCCCCGAAGCGTGGACATCCTGCACGAAATCGATTATGCTTTTGCGCCGATGATGTGCATTTTCCTCAAGGCATTCGGGTTGGTGTTCCTCGCGGAAATGGGGGACAAGACGCAACTCTCCACGCTCGCGCTCGCCGCGTCCGCGCGCGGGTGCGCGTACCCGCGTCTCGCGGTGTTCCTCGGCTCCGCCTTCGCGCTCGCCGCAACGTCGGCGATCGCGGCCCTGTGCGGGGCGTGGATTTCGGAGCGCGTGCCGGAGCGCGCGGTCAAGGCCGCGTCCGGAGCGCTCTTCCTCGTTTTCGGCGCGCTGTTCCTGCGCGAAGCGTTCGTGGCGGGAGGCGGCGCGCAATGAACGCGTGGGTCGAGACGTCCGCGCCGCCGGAGTTCGTCCGGCGCCAGCGCGAAAAGGCCCGCGCGCTCAGGCAGTCCGCCTGGTGGCGCGCGAAGCTGGACGCCGGGATCTGCCACTACTGCGGGCGCAAGGTGCCGGCTTCCGAGCTGACGATGGACCACGTGGTCCCCGTCGCCCGCGGCGGGACTTCGACGCCCGGCAACGTCGTGCCGTGCTGCCGCGCCTGCAACGCCTCGAAAGGCTGCCTCACGCAGGCCGAACGCATCCTCGACGAACTGGGGCTTTCTTGAAACGAATGAAAACCGTAGACTGCGATTTCCTCGTCGTGGGCAGCGGGCTCGCGGGTCTCTCCGCGGCGCGCAAACTGGCCGCGCGCGGCTCCGTGGTGCTCGTCACGAAACGCGAAGTTTCCGAAAGCAACACCAACTACGCGCAGGGCGGAGTGTCCTGCGTGACGCTGCCGGAGGATTCTTTCGACCGGCACGTGGCCGACACGCTCGACGCCGGGGCCGGGCTCTGCCGCGAGGACGTGGTGCGCGCCATCGTCGAAGACGGCCCCGCGCGCATGCAGGAGCTGCGCGAGGCGGGGGTCCGGTTCGACCTCCGCCCCGACGGCGTGCCGGAC
>JAFUXX010000047.1 GCA_017476965.1 Kiritimatiellia bacterium
CGCGGTTGGTCATAAATAAGGACACCGAAGCAGATTTGGCAAAAACCCTATTTGTCAAATGAAAGGACACCGTAGAATCGATTGGATGAAACACATGGCCGACACGACATTCCGGGAACGACTTCCCGATTACCGCAACCAATACAACCGTCTGAAGTCTAAAGCCGCCAAGGGCCGCTTCCTGGACCGGATCATGGCGGCATTCGGATATACGCGCAAGTTCCTGATCAAACGGCTGAGCGGAAATCGGCCATACGGCAAGAGGTGCGGGCGCGGAAGGACCTACGGCCCCGGATTCGAGGCTATGGCCCTGGAACTGCATCGCGCCTCGGGATGGATGTGCGCGCCGTATCTCAAGGTGCAAATGTCCAGACTTGTTTCCGACTGGGAGCAACTGCATGGGAGCATGGATCCGGAAGTGCGCAAGCAGTTGCTTCAGGCAGGCGAGTCGAAGTTCGCGCGCCTGTTCCGGCAGTATCCGGCGCTTCACGTCCGGTACGGCAACCGCGCGAGCGGCGCGAACGGCGTGAAGTCGTCCGTGACGGCCTGCCCCGGCAAGCGCATTGAGGACGGCAGACCAGGGGTCATGCAACTTGACAGCGTGGCGCACGGCGGCGGCGGGGAGGAGCCTTTTTTCTGGTCCTTGGACATTGTCGACGCCGAAACCCAATGGGTTGAGTTCGCCTTCGTCTGGTGCAGAGGGGCCGAGACGACGGTGGAGGGCTTCCGCAAGATGGCCGCGCGGCTTCCTTTCCCGATCCGGAAACTCCACCCTGACGGTGGCGGCGAGTTCATAAACTCGACCTTCCTGCTGCACGTCGAACGGGCGATGCCCGGAACGGAGGTGTTCAGGTCGAGGCCAAGTCGTCCGAACGACAATTGCCGGGTGGAGCAGAAGAACGGGTCGATCCTCCGTCCATGGCTGCGCCAGTGGCGTCTGGACGACCGATCAGTGCAGGCGGATCTGGACTGGATCGCCGAGAAACTTGCTCTGTACGTGAACTTGTTCGTCCCGAGCAAGAAGCTGCTGGCGAAAATACCGAAGGAAGGAAAGGCGGTGAAATACCACTACGTCTACGATACTCCCAAGACCCCGCTGGAGCGGCTGCACCTGGCCCAGCCAGACAATGCGAACCTCGAACGCCTCGACAGGAATTTGCGCATGACGAACGGCATCGCGCTGCGGCGGCAGATCGAGCGAAAAATCAGCGCCGTCGTCCGGAAAACGCGAAAAGGCGCAAAATGACAGCATCGGGCAAACGTACCCATGCGTCCGATTGTTTTCCTTGAATGGGCCGCCTTGCGGCGGCCCTGCCCGCTTCGGGGGACGCTCCGCTCGTCCCCGGGCCGTATCCCAGCACACGCCCTAACGGGCGGCGCTGGGTCCCTCGGCCCGAATGTGCGCCCCCTCGCTTCACAGCACCTTGAACCTGTCAATATGACATTCCTTTCGGTGTCCGAGCTTTTGACAAATAGGCTCCGCTGTTTTCTACTTTCGGTGTCCTTTTCAATTGACAAACTGCGCGGAAAACGGGATCACGCATTGCCTCACCATAAAGGACACCGAAAACGGAAAGGCCGGGAAATTCGTCATCGCCTTTGCGTCAAATTGAGGACACCGAGTAGCATGGGAGCATGCACACAATGAGCAAGCAATCAAAGAAAGAGTTGATCTTGAAGTTTCAAGAGGACTATATCGGCGAATTTGACAGGCGCAAGAAAAGCCGCATTCTGGATGCCGTCTGCAGCGCCACCGGATTCGACCGCAAATACGCGATCAAGCGCCTGTCTGGCAAGCGCGCATACAAGCCGCGGCCCGTCCGCGGCAAGACGTGGTGCAAAGCGGAGGAGCAGCTTCTGGTCGAGGCTTGGAACGGGGCCGGCAATCCGTGCGGCAAATACCTCAAGGCCGTCATCGGCGAGGTTTTGGCGGGACTGGGCGTGATGCAGCATGTCGATCCGGCAGTGGCCGGACGCGTCCGGGCCATGAGCGCCTCGACCATGGATCGGATTTTGAAGGGCAAGCCGCGGACGAACCGGATCTGGTTCAGACGAAACCGGCGTAGCGGGCGAAACGAAATCATGGACAAGATCACCTGCGAAAGCGGGGAGCGTGTGCCCGCACGGGACGTGGCGCCGGGCGACGTGCAGGTCGACAGCGTCGCGTTCGGAGGCGGGCTTGCCGAAGGCGATTCCTTCTGGGGCGCCACGGCAACAGACCGGCATACGCAATGGGTGGAAGCCCATGCGAGTTTCAACCTGTGCGCCGCCAACTACAAACCCGCGTTCGCGGCGAATTTGGAGAACTTCCCGTTTCCCGTCCGATACGCGCACTCGGACAACGGTTCGGAGCTGGTAAACAAAGTGATCTTCGAATACATGACCGGAAGATGGCCAAAAACGAAGCTTGGACGCTCCTGGCCATGCAAGAAGAACCACAATGCGCACATCGAACAGAAAAACGGATCCGTGCTCCGGGTGTTTCTGGGCAACGTCCGACTGGACGAACCGTCGTTGCAGCGCCAGTTCGACCTGACGCTTGAAGCGTTGTGCCTTTACAACAACTTCTTTCGTCCCTGCGTGATGCTGTTGAGCAAAACGAAGCGGCCGGACAGAAACGGCTGGATATACCGGTACGACAAGCCGAAGACGCACTACGAACGGGTGCTGGAAAGCGGAATTTTGGCAAAGGAACAGGCAGAACGGCTTTGCCGCAAACGCGCTTCGCTCAACCCGGTTCAACTGATGGAATTGTTCGTGAAGCGCCGGACAAGATTGTTCCGGATGCAAGCCGAGGCGGTGAAGAAGCGGGAACTGGCCGCCGACGCGGCTGCGGACTCGGCGCTTCGCGCCGCCCCTCCGGGGACGTCCGGCAGCCGCGTCGGCGGCCAGAGGGTGGAGTCTGCTGGTCCGGCAGAGGGACCCCGTGTCGCCGCGTCATCGGGTGTCCTTCATTTGACGCAAACAAACTCGGCGTACAAATCTCCCGGTGTCCTTTTCACTTGACGCAATGCGATCAGTTCCGCCGTTTGCTTCTGCTTACTTCATGCGTAATCTTCAAAACGGCAAGATTCAGTTCAATGGTCGTTTTTGTCGATTCGGTGGAGAGATTGTCGCCGATCAGCGCGGCGAGTTTGTGCCCTGCGGCAGAAAGCTTTTCGGCCTGTTCGGAACTGCCGTCTTTCAACGTTTGCAGAGTTTCCATGTCGCGCACCATGGCCCGCAGTCGCGCATACGTTTCGATGATCGCCAGCGTGGTTTTGACCGCGCGGTCACCCTTTAGAATCGTGGCGAGCATGTACAGTCCGCGTTCGGTCAGGGCTTTGTATCCATGTTTGGAGTGTTGTCCACGACCGGGTTTCTTCCCGTCAAAGATCAAAATTTTTGATCTTAAAGCCTCCGTCTCGTCTTCATCGAGATCAAACACATATCCTGCGGGAAACTTGTCGGGATTGTTCCGAATGGCCTGATTGATTTCCCGCGTCTGCACTCCGTAAAGAACCGCGACATCGCGGTCCAACAGGACGCGTTGTCCACGGAGTTCCAACAACCGCGACTGGACATCTATCGTATCAAGGCTTGTCAACTCTTTTTTCATGGAAAGTCCTTTCTCGCGACGACCGCTTTGCAGCGATTGGTCAAGTCGGTGGTTGGGTTATGTCTTGCGAATGGGTTGAAAGGTTGAAAAGCGGATTGCGGGGGGGACTGCCGCGGCTTGTGCGGCGACGGTGGAGATAGTGGCAAAATTGGGAAGGAATGTCAAATCGGCGAAGAAACGGGAACCCCTTCGGCAAAAACCGTTTCCGGGTCGATATCGACGCATTTGCGGTCGTTGCGGCCGCCGGCGATGTCGAACGCAAGAGTCCCGTTCATGACCGTCATCGTCGAGAGAAACGTTTTCCGGTCGCGCAGAGGACGAAAGACCGGACCGCAATCCGGCTTGAGAAACGGGGCCATGTCGAAGCGCCGCACATGACCCGTCGAAAAATAACAGTCCACCTTGCGGACCTTCGCCGGACGGACCATGCAGATGTCGTGAATCATCCAAGCGTCCTTTCTTCAGTCGATTGTCCAGTCAATCTACTTCGGCTCCTTGCCCTGACGGGCAAGTTCCCAATCGTCGAGCAGTTCCTTTGTGTGCGAAACACACCATCCGAGAACGCGATGGAGCAGGGCCCTGGGCAACGAACCCTCCATGACGACCGCATAGCG
>JAFUXX010000403.1 GCA_017476965.1 Kiritimatiellia bacterium
CAATCTCGTACTGCACGGCGGTTTCGCGGAGCGGGTTCCAACCGTCGTAGAGGAAGGTGGAACAGGTCTCGGGGAGGAGGGTGCCGTCGGTACCCGGCCGGGAGACGGTTTTGGCGATGCGGCGGGAGGCATGGTCGTAGAGGTTGGAGACGACGAAGCGGACGCCGCCGGTGGGGGAGGCTCCGGTGGGGGCGGTGCGGTCGATGGCGGCGACGAGGCGGTTCTCGGCGTCCCACGCGTATTCGAAGCGCGCGTCGGAAACCAAGTTGCCGTCGGCGTCGTACGCAAACATCTCCGGATTTTTGGGGAGGACTTTGTGCCCGGTCGAAGTGTCGTCTTCGTCGGTCTCGTCGAGGGAACGAACGGCGGTCGTGGCGAGCCTGACATTTCCCGCAAAACAGGCGGAGAAACATGCCAAGCGCCGTCTGCGGCCGGGCGGTTCGTTCGCGCGTCTCACGGCTTCGATTGTACCCGATTGCACGTTGGAGGGGAACTGATATTTTGCCGCATTTTTCAGCCGTGGAAAATCCAGTTCCTTCGGGCTCTGCATGCCTCAATCCCCAGCGCCGGAACCCTGAGGACGGAGACTGTTTCGTCGTGGCCGGCAAAGGAGAACAAAAACGCCGCAACGAGCCGCCCGCATGAAAACAGCGAGAAGGCGACGGAGAATTTCGATGTTTCCGTATACAGCCAGCTGACACAGCGGGTTCGGAACGTTCTTTCGTCCCGACGGAACAGACGAAGCGACATGAAAGGCCATGAAAGGCCAACCGCTTTCAGGATGGGCAGTCCAAGAATTTTCGGCAATACGCGCAGGTGAACTGTCATTTCAACTCCTGTTTTCAACAGCCGGTTTTCGTTTGACCCGAACCGGAGTGCCTTTTGGGGGCGCTAAGGCCCCGGTAGATGGCACCCCTTCAGTACTCTTTTTTTCGCAAAGGACAATCCCGATTCTGGCCCACGCGGCCAGATTCGCGGCATCGGGCGGCGTGTTGCGCCATGCGTCCGCAACCGCCGCGAAGAACGCTTTTTGCCCATTTCTCCATGTTTCGCCGCCCATCGCATATTGGGCCTTTGCAAGGAGCAGAAAGGATTCCGGGTCGGCGATGGCATCGCGGGAGGTCGTGCCGTCGTCCGCCAAGAATGCCGGTTTTTCCTCTGTTTCGACGCCACACCCTCGGAGCAAGAACAGCAATCGTGCATTCCGGTCGGATTGTTCTCGTTCGAGAAATGCCAGAAAACGGGTTGCGGAATTGGTGCCATCGGTCTCTTCACCCGAGTCCAGGAACCAGCGGTAAAAGGCGTTCCGCACTTCCGCGTCGCGGAAGCGGTCCGCAACCATTTCCACGACGGCTCCGCTCCCGACGATTTTCCCGGCCGCCTCCCGGGGCTTGGGCAGGCCCGTTTCGTGCAGACAGGCCGTCCAGAAAGATGCGACGGCCGCTTTCTCCGCGTTTTCGCGAATCGCGCCCTCGCCAAGACCGGAAAGAAAGGCTCTCCCGCGCTCGAACGGTCCCGAAACGGGAGAAAAGGAATTTCCGCTGGGGTGCCGGGCAAGCAAAAACGTCAGGACCCACGCCGTCGTTTCCGGGCTGGCATTCCACGCCCCACCGGACCCTTGCAGCTCGAAAATCCGCGATTCGATATCCCGGCAAAGCGCCTCCGCACGGAAGGCGACGCCGCCCATTCCGTTCGAAGGTTCCGTTTGCCATGCCCGTTCGACTTGCGAATTTGCGGTGCAACCGGACAACGCCCAAACGAGCGCAAATGAAAGAGAAAGAGTTCGGAAGGCAAATCTTTTCATCTTAAAAATGCACGTTTACTCTCAACTCAACATCCAGAGGCCCAGATTCTTTCCACTTTTCTTGATTCAAGTTTTGATCAAAAAAATTCTGAATCTCCGGAGGTGTCATTTCTGGGAAATCCACGCCGCCGTTCTGTTCTTCGTGGAAATCAAACGCTTTGTCAGACACACCGGATATTTTTGCGCTCCATTTTCTGTAATCAATTATTTTGGCATCTTCTTCAGCATAAAATTTTAGCCAAAGAGTATCCTGTTTGCACGAAATCGGACATACTTCAACGACAAACAAGTAAAAATGAAGCCAGGAATCAACATCTACCCCCGTGCCACCAGGACTGTCAAGAAATTTCAAAACCGGATTTCCGGCTTCATTGATTTTTGTGAAGTTTTTGGCCTGTCCTACTTTTAAATAATAGGGATCTAGATCCGGGCCATTATCGAGAGACCATTCTCCTTCGGGGTTCTTCAAAGCGATGAAGTTCAAATGACATGGTTCTTCAGGGGGTTCGAGAATCTCCACATCAAATGAAGCAAAAGGAATCTCCCGTCCGTTCTTGTCGGAATGATTTTCGACATGGCTTGTGATGGAAACTTTTGTCAGGCCTAGCATATCCAGACTTCCCCCTCCCGAGTTTTCCAAAAAAACGAACAGATTCAATCCGCCGTTTTCGCCTAATGGATCGCGGGACAACCAGCGGCCGAGGCGGGGGGAGTAGTGGCGGTAGCCGTAGTAGAGGGTGTCCGTCTCCGGGTCGTGGTGTTTGGTGGAGAAACGGAAGGGGGATGGATGGGGTGCGGTGGAGATCAGAAGTTCGCCGAAGGGGGAATAGTC
>JAFUXX010000048.1 GCA_017476965.1 Kiritimatiellia bacterium
CTTCCGCCGGAGCCGAGCGCGGCGGGGCGGGGGCGCGGGGGACGGCGAAAGCGTCGGCGCCGGACTGCGGACGTTCGAGTTCGTCTTCGAGCGCGAACGGCGGAAGGGCGAGGAGTTTCTCGATCGCGCGCGCGGCGGCGGAAACCGCGGCCTCGCGGGCTGGTATGGAAGCGCGGGCCGTCGCGATCGCGGCCTCCGCCGAAGCGACGTCCGCGCCCGAAGTGAACCCGGACCCGCCCTTTGCGCGGGCGACGCGCGCGTTCTCCTCCTCCGCGGCGAGGTTGTCGCGGGCGATCGCGAGCGCGGTTTGCGAGAGCCGGAGCGCCACGTAGTCCGCGGCTATTTCCGCGCGGAGCGACAGCCTGGCGTCCTTTTCGCTCCAGCCTGCGGCTTCGAAATCCGCTTCCGAGGCTTCGGCGGCGCGGCGGTTCTTGCCGAAGAGGTCTATCTCCCACGAAGCGTCCGCGCCAGCGCGCCAGGACGACTCCGAATGCGAAGGATCGAACGTGCGGCGGCGCTCGCCGGAACCGGACGCGCCGATCGACGGCCAAAGCGGGGCGCGCGCCGCGGCGAGCGACGCGCGGGCCTGCTCGACGCGCGAAACGGCTTGCAGGACGCCGAGGTTCGCTTCGTCCGCGGCGGCGAGGAGCGACGCGAGCTCCGGGTCGTTCCAGGCGGCCCACCACGAATCGCCGAACGGCGCCTCGGCGGAGGAATCGGCGCGCGGGACGTCGAAGAGAACGGAATCCGCCGGCGCTTCGCGGAAAGACTCGGGCGCTTCGGGGCCGGCGGCGGGCTCCTCCCAGTCCGGGCCCATGAGACAGCCGCAAAGCGCGGCTGACGCCGCGGCGGCGGCGGCCGGGCCGAACCAGCTGCAAGATTTGCGTTTTGCGTGCATTTCGGCGGGATTCTACACGAAAGCGCGGGAGCGGGCAAACGCCGTCAGCCCGCGAACACGGCGAACTTGCGCAGAACGTAGTTGATGGCCACGGCGGAGACCATGTTCGCGGCGACGGCGACGCTCGTTTCCGCGCCGGAGAAGCGGATGAGCGCCCAGGAAACCGCCATGCCGGCGAAAAGGGCGGTCGCGCTTGCCGCCAGGAACCCCGCGAACTCGCGCGCCATCCCGTGGCGGCCGGGGACGAAAACGAACGCGCGGTTGAGCGCGTAGCAGAACGCGTTGGAAATCGGGAACGCGCAGACGTAGGCCCAGTTGACGAGGCGGGCGCGCACCACGGGGTCCGACGCGCCGGGTTCGATCGAAAGCAGTCGCACGACGGGGTCGTCCGGCGAAAGGCACCGGAACGCCTTCCAGCAGAAGAAGAACACGGCGGCGGCGTTCACGGCCGTGGCGAGCGCGCCGACCGTGCCGTACTTGGCGAACTGCACCGCGGGGTGGGCGCTCGCGCCGTTGCCGAAAAACTGGCGCAGCGCTTCCCGGAAAGTGCGGGGGAAGGGGACCGGCGGACGCCGGACGGCCGCGTCGGCCGCGGAGTTTCCGGCGCTCATTGCTGGTTCATCGCCTTCACGGGATCGAGGCGCGCCGCGAGCGCGGCGGGCAGGAAACTGGCGGCGAAGCAGAACGCGGTGACCACGGCGACCACGGCCGCCACGTCGCCGGGAACGACGCGCCACGGGATTTCAGCCAGGCCGTACACGGCCTTGGGGAACACGTCGAGGCCGCACGACGCGAGCGCCGCGACGAGGTTCTGCAGGTTTTCGAGCACGAGGCGGCCGAGCGCGAGGCCGAGCGTTTCGCCGAGCGCGCACTGGAGCAGCCCGGCGAGAACGAACGCGGAGCGGATTCGGCCCGGGGAGAACCCGAGCGCCTTCATGAGCCCGATTTCGCGCGTCTTCTGGATCACCACGACGATGAGGGTGTTTGTCACGCAGAACGCGGCCACGACCGCGATGAACGCGAGGAGGACGAACATCATCGTCTTCTCCGTGCGGAGGGCGTCGAAGAGCACGCGGTCTTCGTCCTGCCACGTGGAGACGCGGTAGGACGGGCCGAGCGCGTCGGCGATCAGCTCCGCGGCGACGGCGGCCTTTTCCGGCTCCTCCACCTGTATCTGCACTAGCGTCGCGCCCGAATCCATGCCGAGCAGGTCGCGCGCCATGCCGAGCGAGCAGACGAGGACGCCGTCGTCCACGTCGCGCATCCCGAGGTCGAACACGCCCGCCACCGTCATCTCTTCCGGCAGGTGCAGCTCGTCGGCAGAGCGCAGGTTGAGCGGCGAGTAGCACAGCAGCCGCGAGCCCGGGCGGCAGCGCAGGCGCGCGGCGAGATCGGCGCCCACGACGGCGCCGTCGTCGACCGGCGCGAACTGCCCGTCGACGATGCTGTTCGCCGCGGCCGCCAGCACGGAAGGCCTGTCGGGGTCGATGCCCACGACGGAAACGGGGATCGCGCCCTCCGCGCCGTCGGGCCTGATCATCGCCGGCATCAGGATCGCCGGCGAGGCGGAGACCACGCCCGGGACCGCTTCGACCGCCGCGCATGCCGCGCCTTCGTCGCGCATGTCGCCGAACACGGAGCGGACCGTGACGTGCGGCTTGTAGGAGAGTATCTTCTCGCGCCAGGTGTCGCCGAACCCGGTCATCACCGCGAGCACGATCATCAGGATCGCCACGCCGAGCATTACCCCGCACACCGTGATCACGGGGATCGCGGACGCGAAGTCGCGGCGGGGCCGCAGCCACTTTCTGGCGAGAAAAAGCGGGAAGTTCATCGGACGCGGCGGATTCTACCGCCCGCGCCGCCGCCGGTCAAACCGGCGGCGGACCGCCGCGGTATTCGGTCAGGGATAGGGGTTATTGCTGATCCCGCGCTCCTTGACGAGACGGAAACTTTTCTCCTTGCCGGCTTCGGCCGCCTTGCGGGGCGGTGAAACCGGGCGAAAAACTTTTTTGAAAAAGGGCTTGACATTTA
>JAFUXX010000404.1 GCA_017476965.1 Kiritimatiellia bacterium
CGTCGCGCCGCCGGCGGAGACCTCCGCCGACAGGGGCGAAGCGTACCTCTTCCGCGGGCCGGGAGAATTTTTGCCGACCGTCGTCGTGGACGCGCCGGCGCTGCCGCCCTCCGCGATACCGGGACTGGAAAGGAAGTTCCTGCGCGAGCGCGTCGCGCCGTGCGAAACTGCCCGGGTGGACAGGGTGGCGCTGTAAGGAGCGGCACCGCGAAAAACGATTTCATAGACCAAAACGCAAGACTTGCTGCAAACGAGAAAAAGAAAATGAACCTTCCCCAAGACATCGTCTACGTCGGCGTGAACGACAAGAGCATCGACCTGTTCGAAGGCCAGTACGTGGTGCCCAACGGCATGGCGTACAACTCCTACGCGATCGTGGACGGAAAAACCGCGGTGATGGACACCGTGGACGCGCGTTTCCGCCACGAGTGGCTCGACAACGTCGACAAGGCGCTCGGCGGGCGCAAGCCGGACTACCTCGTCGTCCAGCACATGGAGCCGGACCACTCCGCGAACATCGCGGCGTTCATGGAAGCGTACCCGGCGGCGACGCTCGTTTCGTCCGCCAAGGCGTTCGCCATGATGCAGAACTTCTTCGGCACCGCGTGGGAGGACCGCCGCATCGTGGTGAAGGAAGGCGACACGCTCCCGCTCGGCAAGCACGAGCTCACGTTCGTCGCCGCGCCTATGGTGCACTGGCCGGAAGTGATCGTGACGTACGACGCCGCCTCGAAGACGCTCTTCTCCGCCGACGGCTTCGGCAAATTCGGCGCGCTCGACGCCGAGGAGGACTGGGACTGCGAGGCCCGCCGCTACTACTTCGGCATCGTCGGCAAGTACGGCGCGCAGGTGCAGGCGCTCCTCAAGAAGGCCGCGCCGCTGCAGATCGAGACGGTGTGCCCGCTGCACGGCCCGGTGCTGCAGGGCGCGGCGCTCGCGAACGCGCTCGCCAAGTACCAAATCTGGAGCTTCTACGAGGCGGAGACGGACGGCGTGTTCGTCGCCTACACCTCGGTCTACGGCCACACGAAAGAGGCGGCGCTAAAGCTCGTCGAAATGCTCAAGGCGCGCGGCTGCCCGAAGGTTTCGTGCGCGGACCTCGCGCGCGACGACATGGCCGAAGCGGTGGAGGACGCCTTCCGCTACGGCAAGCTCGTGCTGGCGACCACGACGTACAACGCCGAAATCTTCCCGTTCATGCACACGTTCATCGACCACCTGGTCGAGCGCAACTACCAGAACCGCACGGTCGGCCTGATCGAAAACGGCTCCTGGGCGCCGATGGCGGCCAAGGTCATGCGCGCGAAGTTCGAAAAGTCGAAGAACGTGCGCTTCGCGGAGAACACCGTGCACGTAAAATCCGCGCTCTCCGATTCCTCGCGCAAGGAGCTCGAAGCGCTGGCCGACGAACTGTGCGCCGAATACGTCGCGCGCGCGGACGCCGCCAAGCCCGCCAACGACCCCAAGGCGCTGTACGACATCGGCTACGGCCTGTACGTCGTGACGACGAAGGACGAAAAGGGCAAGGACAACGGGCTCGTCGTGAACACGGTGACGCAGGTCGCGGACAATCCCGTGCGCGTCGCGGTGACGATAAACAAGCTCAACTACTCGCACCACGTCGCGAAGCAGACGGGCGCGATGAACGTGAACTGCCTGTCCGAAGACGCGCCGTTCGACGTCTTCAAGCGCTACGGGTTCCAGAGCGGGCGCTCCGCGGACAAGTTCGAGGGCGTCGAGGGCGTGACGCGCACCTCCAACGGCCTCGCGGTGCTGCCGCGCCACGTGTGCGCCGTGATTTCGCTCAAGGTCGAGCAGTACGTGGACATGGGCTCGCACGGGATGTTCGTCTGCTCCGTGGCGGAGAGCAGGGTGCTCTCCTCCGCGCCGGCCATGACGTACGCGTACTACCAGGCCAACGTGAAGCCCAAGCCGCAGCCGGCCGACGGCAAGAAGAAGGGCTGGGTCTGCAAGATCTGCGGCTACGTGCACGAAGGCGACACGCTGCCGGAGGACTTCGTCTGCCCGCTCTGCAAGCACGGCGCGGCCGACTTCGAGCCGCTTTCGTAGCAAGCGCGGCCGCGCGGGGCGCGGCCCGGGAACCGCATGGGAGCCATGGAAGGGAAAAACGCGCCGGGCCGGGCCGAACCGGCCGCATCGAAACTCGTCGCCATCGACGCGATGCCGCTGCTCTACCGCGGCCATTTCGCGCTGGCGAAACGGCCGCGGCTGACGTCGGCCGGCTTCAACGCGTCCGCCCTTTTCGTGTACGCCAACATCGTGCGCGACATGGCGGAGAACCGCGGCGCGACGCACGTCGCGCTCGCGATGGACGGCGGCGCGACGTTCCGGCACGAGCGGTACCCGGAGTACAAGGCCCAGCGCGAAAAGCTGCCCGAGGACATCGCGGCGTCGATCGGCCCGGCGGAGCAGCTCGCCGCCGCGCTGCGGATACCCTTCCTGCGCGTGCCCGGCTTCGAGGCGGACGACGTTCTCGGCTCGCTCGCCGCACTCGCCGCGGCGTCCGGCGTGGAGACGTGGATCGTCTCGCCCGACAAGGACATGGCGCAGCTCGTCGGCCCGGGCGTGAAACTCTGCCGCCCCTCGCACGCGCCCGGCGATCCGGACGAAATCTACGACGAGGAGCGCGTCTGCGCGGAGTGGGGGCTCTCGTCCCCCGCGCAGATGGTCGACTACCTCGGCATGGCCGGCGACGCGGCGGACAACATCCCCGGCCTGCCCGGCGTGGGTCCGAAGACGGCGCGCGAGCTGCTCGCCCGCTTCGGCTCGCTCGAAGGCGCGATCGCCCACGCGTCCGAAATCAAGGGAAAGCTCGCCGAAAAGGTCGCGGCGGGGGCGGAGACGGCGCGGCTCTCGCGCTGGCTCGCCGAAATCCGCCGCGACGCCCCGCTGCCGTGCACGATGGACGACCTGCGCCGCCGCGAGCCGGACCTGCCCGCGCTCGAAGCGTTCTGCCGCAAGTACGAGCTCTTCGGCCTCATGCGCAGGTACGGCATAACTGCGGGCGGCGAAGGCGAATCAGGCGGCAGGCCCGCCGAAAAGGCCGCGGCGAAAGGTGCGGCCGCGGCGGGGGAGGGGAGCGCAAACGCGGAGGAGGCGCAGGCCGAGCCGCTCGCGACAGCAGCCACCACGCCGCACACGTACCGCACCGCGCTCTCCGACCAGGACCTCGACGAACTCGCAGCGGAACTCGCCGCCGCGCCGGAATTCGCTTTCGACACGGAAACGACGGGGCTCGACCCGCGCAACGCGCGCGTCGTGGGGCTGTCTTTTTCCACCGCGCCCGGAACGGCGTGGTACGTGCCGGTCGCGGCCGATGGCGGCGACGCCCCCGCCGCGCATGGGCAGACGGGCGCGGGGATCGAGCCGGAAGCGCCCGCCGCGCCGGAGCAGGGCGACCTCTTCGACTTTTTCGCCGCGGC
>JAFUXX010000049.1 GCA_017476965.1 Kiritimatiellia bacterium
CGCCAGGTTTCGTTTTCCGGCGGGTTCGGCCTCGCCGTTTCGCACGACGACGCCGAGCGCGGCGCCGCGACAAACGCGTGGGAACGCTACGGCTCGCGCGGCGACGGCGGCGAGGACGGCGGCGAGGACGGCGCGGCGGTCCTTTCGGACGTCGTTTCGCGCGGCGACTCCGTGAACGTCGAGCGCAAGCTCGACGGCGTCCGCGTCCGCTTCGGCGGCTGGCGCGACGTGGCGATGTCCCGCCGCCGCGACGACAGGACCGGCGAATCTGATTCCGGCACGGCCGCGGTCCGCTACCGCTCCAACGGCACGGTCCGCCCCCACAGGTGGATCGTGGAAAACGCGGACGACCCCGAGGACCGGATCGAAATAACCGTGAACGCGGTCGGCCGCGCCACGGTGGAGGCGGCGAAGCGGTGAACGCCCCCGGGAAAAACGCGCTCCCGCGCCGCGCCGCCGCGCGCTCCGGCATGACGCTCGTCGAGGTGCTGCTCGCCGTGGTGATTCTCGGCATTTGCCTCGTCGGCCTCCTGCAGGGCATCACCGCGGGGATCGACGTCTTCCGCGCGTCCGCTTTCCTCCGCCAGGCGCAGAACGTGATCGCCCGCGGCGAAGCGGAGCATCCCGTCGAGGTGCAGAGCGACCCGGAGGAGGACCTCGCAGTGTCGGACTCGTCCATCGAAAAGGGATGGACTTTCGTGCGCACCTGCGAGCCGGACGACGACGAGGACGCGCTCTACGTCCTCCGCGTCAAGGCCATGAAGGGGCGCGGCGGCCCGGGCGCGGAGTTCGAGACGGTCCGCCTCCTGTACCTTCCCGGCTACGGCGAGAGTTGACGCGCCGCGGCGCCCGGAGACTTTTCAAACCCTCAAGACAAACCACCCAACAGGCCGCCACGGCCGCATTACCCATGAAAAGCAAGCCAATCGCAATCGGCGTAATCGTCGCGCTCGCAGTCGCGGGCTGCAACATCTACAACGGTCTCGTGGATTCCTCCGAAGGCGTGGACGCCGCCTGGAGCGACATCGACGCCATGCTCCAGCGCCGCGCCGACCTCGTGCCGAATCTCGTCTCCACCGTGAAGGGCTACGCGACCCACGAGGAAAAGGTGTTCTCGGAAGTTTCCGAGGCGCGTTCCCGCCTTTCCGGCGCGCGCACTCCCGCCGAGGCCGCAGAGGCCGACGCCGCGCTCACCGGCGTTCTCGGCCGCCTTCTAGCGATCGCGGAGGCGTACCCGGAACTCAAGGCGAACGAAAACTTCATGCGCCTGCAGGACGAACTTTCCGGCACCGAGAACCGCATCGCCGTCGCGCGCAAGGACTACAACGCCCTCGTGAAGTCGTACAACGCCGCGATCCGCCGCATCCCCGCCTCGCTCCTCGCCGGTCCGCTCGGCTTCGAAAAGAAGGACTACTTCGAGCCGCCCGCGGGCCACGACGCCGTTCAGGTCGCGCCGGCCGTCGCGTTCTAGCCGCTCGCTGCCGCAGTCCGCGGAGTCCGCATCGCCATGCCGAAAAAACATCCTGTGCGCCGGGCAATCGGCACCGCTCTCGTCGCGGGCGGCCTCGTGCTGTTCGCGGCGGAGATGGCGCTGTCCTGTTCCCCCTCGGACCGCGGCAAGGTCCGCGACTTCCGCGCCAGTCACGCCGTGCGCGCGGACGACCGTTCCGCGTACGTCGGCGTCGTGCCCGATCTGCCGGAGGACTTCGTGCTCGACGCCGCGGGCACCTTTTCGGAAGAAGGCCACGCTGCCGTCGCCGCGGAGCTCGCCGCGCTCGAAACCGCCACGGGCGGCGGCCAGATGGCGGTCGCCGTATTTTCCACTCTCTCCGGCGCCGATCCGCACGAAGCCGCCCTGCGCATCGCCCGGACGTGGGCGCTCGGGCGCAAGGGAGTGGACGACGGCGCGCTGCTTCTCATCGCCGTCGAAGACCGTGAAATCCGTCTCGAAATCGGGCTCGGCTGGGAAGGCGTTATTCCCGACTCCCGCGCCGGCGGCTTCATCGACAGCGCCATCCTCGAGCTGAAGAACGCCAAGTGGGCCGACGCCGCCGTGGCCATCGCGCGCGATGTCCGCGCCGCGGTGTCCGGCGAAACCCTCCCCGCGCGCAAGACCCCGGAGGAACCCGCCAAGCCTCCTCTCGGCGTTCTCGGGCTCTTCGCCGCGTTCATCGGACTCATGCTGCGCGACGAGTCCGAAGGCTCCGGCGGCCGCGCCGTGCGCGGCGGCGGCGGCGGATGCACCGCTGCCGGCAATCCTTCCTTCCGCGGCCCCTCCCCCCGCCCCGTCCACCGCGGCGGTGGCGGACGTTTCGGCGGCGGCGGCGCGGGCCGCAGGTTCTGACGCGCGGCGCTCCGGCACATCCATTTTCCCCATCGACTCTCCATGAAAACTCCCGATTGCGGCCGGTTCTCGAAAGACGGCCTCGAATACGTGGTGACGCGGCCCGACACGCCGCGTCCGTTCGACAACATGCTCTGGAACCGCCAGATGCTCGCCAACGTGCAGCAGACCGGCGCCGGCTACACCGACTACCAGATCGGCTCCTTCGAGATGACGAAACTCTCGCAGGGCATCGGCCGCATCTGCGATTTCGACGTCTACGGCCGCGACACGTTCCTGAACCGCCTCGTCTACGTCCGCGACAACAAGACCGGGCAATTCTGGAACGTCGGCTGGGAGCCCGTGAAGGCAAAGCCGACGCGCTTCCGCGCGCGCCACGGCCTCGGCTACACGATCATCGAAAACGAGACGGACGGCGTCGCCGCCTCGTTCCGCGTGTTCGTCCCCGCCGGAGACGAGCCCGCCGAGTACTGGACGCTCCGCCTCGCGCCGAAAACCGCCCGCGACCTGACGGTCTTCGTGTACGAGCAGATTTCGTTCAAGTACATGTGGGGCTTCAACTCCTACGGCGACATGTTCTACCGCAATTCGCGCCTCGACGCGAAGCGCAACATGGCGGTCTTCGCGAAGCACCCGTTCGTCACGCCGCATCCGTGGCAGACCGGCTTCCTCGCGGCCGACCGCAAGATCGACGGCTTCGACGGCAGCAAGGACTTCTTCGTCGGCACCTACAACCAGCTCAACGAGCCCGAAGCCGTCGTGAAGGGCCGCTGCACGGGCTCCGTCGGCTCCTCGGACGCCACGATCGCCGCGCTCCAGTTCGACCTCGGCAAGGTGAAGGCGGGTGAGGAGGTCGCGATCAACCTCGTCCTCGGCGTGAGCGACTCCGAGGCGCACGCCGCCGCGGCGGCGAAGAAATCCCTCGCGAAGGTCGAGGAAAAATTCGCCGCGCTCGTCGCCGCCAAGAAGGCGCTCGCCGCGCGCAACGCGGCGCACACGCCCGACCCGGTCTTCGACTCCACTTTCAACGCCTGGCACAAGCAGCAGGCGCTCTTCGGCGCGGAGTGGTGCCGCTGGGGCTGGATGGGCTACCGCGACATCGTGCAGCACGCGATGGGCTGCTCGTCCTTCTACCCGGAGCGCACGCGCGAAATCCTGCTCCTCGCGCTGCGCCACCAGTATTCCTCCGGCCTCGCGCTGCGCGGCTGGAACCCGATCGACACGAAGGAGTACTCCGACTCCGCGCTCTGGCTCGTCTTCACGCTCTGCGCGTACCTGCGCGAAACAGGCGAGAAGGCGCTGCTCGACGTGAAGGTCCCGTTCTACGACAAGGGCGGGGCGACGGTGCTCGGCCACGTCCGCCGCGCGCTCGACTTCCTCGAATCGAACAAGGGAGCGCACCGCCTGCTGCTGATCAAATTCGGCGACTGGAACGACTCGCTCACCGGCATCGGCAAGGGAGGCAAAGGCGAAAGCGTCTGGCTCTCGATGGCGTACAGCGCGGCGCTGCAGCAGATGGCGGAACTTTACGACTGGCTCGCCGACGCGGACTCCGCCGCCGACGCCCGCGCCCGCTCCGCCGCGATCAACAAGGCGCTCAACGAGGAGGCGTGGGACGGCGCGTGGTACGTCCGCGGGTTCGACGACGACGGCAACCCGATCGGCTCCTCGAAGAACCGCGAGGGCAAGATCTACCTGAACACGCAGAGCTGGGCGATCATCTGCGGCGCGGCTGCGCCCGGGCGCCGCAGGAAGATCCTCGCCTCGATCGACAGGAAGCTCAAGACGCCTCTCGGCTACCAGATGATGGCGCCCGCGTACCGCCACTTCGACCCCGTCATCGGCCGCGTCACGTCGATGGAGCCCGGCATCTGCGAAAACGGCACGATCTACACGCACTGCAACTCGTGGATGGTCCTCGCGCTGCTCCGCGCCGGACTCACCGAGCGCGCGTGGTCGCTTTACCGCGACGCCACGCCCGCCTACGGCGACTCGCCGCTCAAGAAGGCCAATCCCCGCTACGTCTACGGCAACTGCTTCTTCGGCCCCGAGCACCGCAACGCGCCGTACCGCATGGAGTTCAACTGGATCACCGGTTCGATCGCGTGGTTCTTCAACATCGAGAACGACGAACTGCTCGGCATCCGCCGCGACTACGCGGGCCTCGCCATCGCGCCGCACCTGCCGAAGGACTGGAAAGGCTTCGAGCAGGTCCGCACGTGGCGCGGCAAGACGTTCCGCGCCGTCGTCAGGGGCGGCGGCGACAAGGTGAAGCGCGTCAGCGTGGACGGCGTCGCAATGCCCGCGCCCTTCGTCCCGGAGGAAACGCTCCGCGACGGTTCCGAAATTCTCGTCGAAATGGCCTGAACCCAAAATGGACTGGTCCGTCTTTTTCGAAAGCGCCATGCTCGTCTGCTTCGCGGCGAGCTGGCCGTTTTCCATCGCGAAAACCCTGCGCACCAAGGTCGTCGCCGGCAAGAGCCCGCTCTTCATGCTGATCATCGAAGTCGGCTACGTCTCCGGCATTCTCTACAAGCTCGTCGGCAAAACCGACGCCGTGATCTGGCTCTACGTCCTGAACTTCTGCGTCGTCGGCACCGACCTCTTCCTCTACTGGCGCTACCGCGGCAACGTCCCCGCCGCGGCTGCCGCACCCGACAAGGCGAAATGAAAAAAATCTTCATCGACGGCAGCGCCGGCACGACCGGCCTGCGCATACGCGACAGGCTCGCCGGGCGGGCCGACGTCTCGCTCGTCACCCTTCCCGAAGAGCTGCGCAAGGATCACGCGGCGCGCGCGGAGGCGCTGAACGCCGCGGACGTCGCGTTCCTCTGCCTGCCGGACGCCGCCGCGGTCGAAGCCGTGGCGCTCCTCGACCCGGCGAACGACCGCACGGTAGTGATCGACACCTCCACCGCGCACCGCACCGCTCCCGGATGGGACTACGGTTTCCCGGAACTGCCCGGCGCGCGCGAAAAAATCGCCCGCAGCCGCCGCATCGCGAACCCCGGCTGCCACGCGAGCGGGTTCGTCGCGCTCGTCGCGCCGCTCCTGCGCGCGGGCCTCGTCGCGCCCGGCACTCCCCTCTCCTGCTTTTCGCTCACCGGCTACACCGGCGGCGGCAAGAAGATGATCGCGCAGTACGAAGGCGACGCCGCCGCGCGCGATCCGCTGCTCGGCGCCCCGCGCCAGTACGGTCTCTCCCAGGCCCACAAGCACCTGCCCGAAATGGTGGCGATGACCGGAATCGGCGCCGCCCCCGCCTTCTGCCCCGTCGTGGCCGATTTCCCGTGCGGCATGGAGGTGACGGTTCCGCTGTTCGCCCGCGACGTCGGCGGGGCGTCGCCGGAAGCGGTCGCCGCCGTCTACCGCGCCGCGTACCCGGAGACTTCGCTCGTCCGCTTCCGCGACGCCGCGGACGAATCCGGTTTCCTCTCCGCGTCGGCGTTCGCCGGACGCGACGACATGGAGATTTCGCTCCACGGCAACGCGGAGCGCATGGTGGCCGTCGCGCGGTTCGACAACCTCGGCAAGGGCGCTTCCGGCGCGGCGATCCAGAACATGAACGTCGCCCTCGGGCTCCCCGAAACGACCGGTCTCGAACTCGGCGCCTGACGCCGCCCCGGCCCTTCCGGGACCTCTCCCGCGGTTCGCGCGAAAACTGTTTGAACGGTTTTCGCGCGAACCGGTATAATCTCTTCGGAGAGTTTCCCCGATGACCGTCGTCGAAGAACTGAGGCAGAACCGCGAAAGCGGCGCGAAAAGGCTCGAAGCGGAGTACAAGGCCGGGCTCATGACGCTCGCCCGGCGCTTTTGCACCGACGAGTCGGACGCCGAGGAGCTGGTGAACCGCACGTTCGCCGCCGTCGTGGAAGGCATAGACGACTACCTGGAGCAGTCCGCGTTTTTCGGCTGGATGTGCCAGATTCTCTCCAACATCCACGCCAAGGACGTGCGGAAGAAGTCGAGCGGCGTCGTCTCCTACCCCGGCGAGGTGCCGGACGTGGCGGACGAAGCCCCGGCCGTGCCGGACGCCGTGGACGCCATTTTCGTGCGCGACGCCGTGGAAAGCCTGCCCGACGAAATGCGCGAGCTCGTCGTGTTGCGCTACTTCACCGGGCTTTCGGTACCGCAAATCGCCAAATTCCTCGCGATCCCCGCCGGCACCGTGAAGAGCCGCCTGCACTACGCCCACAAGGCTCTCGCCGCCAAACTCGGCGCGGCGGCGAAGAAACCCGGCGTGAAGGCGATGCTCGTGGCGCTCGCGCTCTGCGCGATCACCGCGCTCGGCGCGCTGACCGTCGCCGTCGTGTCCGGCGGCTCCGCGGATTCCGCGGATTCCTCGGTTTCCGGCCTCGAGGCGGCGTCCGAAGCGTCAGGATTTTCCGGATCCTCCGGATCGGCGGCAAACGAATTTTCAAGAGGAAAACCAACCATGAACACACGCACAATTCTGGCGCCCGTGGCGGCGCTTTCGTTCGCGGCGATGGGAAGCGGCCCGGCGGGCGCCGCGACTGTCGCCGAGCCGGCGTCTTCGGCGTCGCTCCCGGCGTCCATCGAAGCCAAGACCGCGCTGTGGCTCGACGCATCGAAGAACCTCGTCCTCGATTCTTCGGGCAATCTCGTAGCATGGCTCGACGCCCGCGAGACCGCCCCCGCCGACTATGCCGACTACGAGGCTTCCGCCGCCGCCGCGAGTTTCACACATCCCCGCGCGGTCGTCTGGCAGACCGGCGAAGCGCCTTCCGGCTTCCCGACCGTCGTCGGCGACGCTCCGGCGTCCTTCGGCGGCAAGCCGTACGTCGATTTCGGCGAGTACCACGACAACAAGTGGATGCTCTTCGTCGGCCCGGACGGCGCGCACGCGCCCGTGACGCTCGTCGGCTACGCGGGCGTCCTCGGCTTCGGCGAAACCGCGGGCTTCGTCGTGGGGCACGTGGACGACCCGGATCTCGTGCCGAAGACCGACGCCGGCAACGGCTCCCAATTCTACCACAAGGGCGCGGCCGGCAGCGGAGAGGACGCGATCTACTCCGGCTCCAACGGCTACGGCCGCTACGGCGAAACCCGCAAAAACGGCCACGTCGTGAAATCTACGACGAACGACAACGAAAACCGCCACACGCGCAACGGCTGGGAAACGTTCGTCGAGAACGGCCCGAACGTTTCCGGCATGGTCGTTTCGACGCTCTTCAACAACGGCAACTTCAAGGCTTCCGTGAACGCGGCATACACCGACCGCCAGGGCGGCGGCAGGATCGCCGAAATCGTGGTCCTTTCCGAGATGCTCACGCAGGAGGAAGTCGCCGATCTCGAAGCGTACTTCCGCGCCAAGTGGCTCGCGGGCGGCGGCGACGCCACTGCCACCGTCGCGCTCCCCGCCGGCGACACGCTCGCCGTTCAGGCCGACGGCCAAGTCTTCGTGGGCGACATCGCCGGCGCCGGCGCGATCGAAAAGACCGGCTCCTCCTCGCTCACCGTCGACCGCAACGGCCGCCTCGCCGCCGGCCCGCTCGCACTCCGCGAGGGCGGCTACGTCTCGTGGGCCAAGCGCGCCCACCACGCGCCGCTTCTCGCCATCGGCGGCAAGACGGTCACCGCTTCGGCATCGACGCTCTCCGTCCGGACCGCCGGCGACGCCGACACGTTCACCGTGAACGAAAGCGTCGCCCGCCGCGTGGCCCTCGCCGGGGCCGAATCCGGCGTCGCCAAGATCGCGGCCTCCAAGGCAGCGATCTCCCTCCGTCCGCAGGCCCTTCCCGCCGCCGACGCCGCGACCGCCGTCGACCCCGATTTCCTCGCCATCGGAAACCTGATCGAGAACGGCAGCTTCGAGAAGGACGCGATCACGGCCTCTGCGGGCTACCAGCAGAACAAGGTGCCGACCGGCTGGAGCATCTCCGCGAAGAAGAACACGAATGCGAACTCCGTCGGCATCACCACGACGCGCGACACGACGGCATGGCTCAACTACGCCTACCAGGGCTTGGTGCCGGACGGCGACCAAGCGCTTCTCATGCAGGTGATGAACTCGACCGATTCGACGAACGGCCTCCAGCAGACGGTCTCCGTCCCGCAGGCGGGCCTCTACGAGTTCTCGGCGTTCATCCGCTGCCGCAACCGCCCGAACAACACCGACAAGACCGTTTCCTTCCGCGTCTACGTGGACGGCACGCAAGTCTTGGTGCGGCGTCCGTGGCTCACCGGAGCGTGGGATGCCTCGGCGCGCGCGTTCACGACCACCTCCACCGAATACGAATTCAAGCGCGTCGCCACCGATGTCGCGCTCTCCAAGGGCAACCACGTGATCGAAATCGTCGCCACCAACCCGCACACCACCGACAACAAGCAGGACCGCGCAATCATGGTGGACGACGTCCGCCTCGAACCCGTCGCCCCCGGCGACTTCGTGCTCGTGCCCGACGCAAACTTCAGCTCCTGCGACGTCTGGAGCCAAACCGAGATCGACTCCTCCTACGGCGGCAACTTTTCCCGCACGGCCGCTCCGTTCTGGACGATTTCCTCCGGCGCGCTTTCGCGCTTCCCGAGCACTTGGTTCTGCAACCCGATCTACAACGACTCCGGCGAAGACCAGCAGGCCGCGCTCCAGAACAACGCCACCGCCACGCAGACCGTCACGCTCCCGCGCGCCGGCCGCGTGCGGGTTTCGGTCCGCTACGCGAACCGCTCCTCGAACCTCTACACCGGCGCCGTGCGCGCTTCGGGCCAGACCTTCTCGGTCTCCCTCGGCGACTCCACGGTTTTCTCCACCACGGTGACCTCGCCCGACATGGCCACGGCCGTCGCGGAAATCGACGCCGCCGCGGGCGCCCAGCAGCTCGTGCTGCGCAGCTACCGCGACGGCAGCGCCGACCTCACGACGATCGTGGACGACGTCCGCATCGAATACGTCGGCTCTTCCGACCGCGCGCTCGACGACGCGGCCTTCGCCGCCAACTCCTCGACCTGGTCGCTGGACGGCGCGTCTGCCGAGTCCGATCCCTACGGTCTGCGCGAGCTCGTCTTCTCCGGTACCGCCAAGGCGACCGCGACCTTCTCGGTCCCGTCCGACGGCTACTACCTGCTCACCTTCCAGTCGCGCGGGCGTCCTCTCTCCGAAAGCGGCCAAACCGGAATCTACCACAGCTTCAACTACTACTCGCACAACCTCGACGTGCGTCTCGACGGCGGTTTCGTCGCCAACGTCTACAACGCCCACGTCGACCGCTTCCCGGTCGAGTTGCGCCTGCCATACCTCACCGCAGGCGAGCATGCCCTGCTCTTCTCCGGCTCCAGCGACGGCACCAGCGCCGCCACTGCGCAGTCGCGCATCTCCGACGTGACGGTGACGCCCCTCGCCACAGGTGCGATCGCCGATTGGAGCAAGATCGAATTCGATCTGGCCGGCGACGCGACGATCGACGCCGATTTCCCGGGCACCGTCCGCGTCGGCCGCATCCGCGTGGACGGCAAGGCGTACTTCGGCTCCTTCACGGCGGACGACTCTTCCTTCGTCACCGGCCCCGGCACCGTCGAAGCCGTGCCCGAAGCCTTCGTCCTGGTCGTGCGCTAAAAGGCGGCTGCGCCAAGCAACCACAGGCGGCCAAGATTCCCGGAAGGCCTGGAAATGCCAGGCCTCCCGGGCACCCGAAAAGCGTTTCCATGAAATTTCCCGTTGTCCCGGTCGTTGCCACCCTTGCCGCCGTCTTGCCGGTCCATGCCGCGACGCTGCTCTTCCATGCGCCGCTCGACGGCTCGCCCGTCGCCGCGGTCGCGGCCGGGCGCGCGGAGCTCCCCTGCTCCACCGATCTCGTGAAAGTGCGCGGCGGCGAATGGGGCGGCACCAACTACCTCTACGCAGTGAACACGGGCGACGCTCCGGCGGAAGTGGTGCTGCCGGAACCGTACGGCAAAGTGACGCTTGCGCCGAACGGGCTCGTCGTCAAAACGCAACCGGCCGATGCTCCGCGGCGGCTTGTCGTCGAAATTTTGCCCGGCGCCACGAACCGCGTCGAGCACCATGCAATCCCGCTCGACGTCGGGGAAATTTTCGCCTCCGGGAAGGGCGTACGCGCGTCGGTGCGCGTGTCGGGCGAAAACGTTTCGGAGCCGGACCATCCGTGGAACGGCGTGAAATTCATGTTCCATTACCGCGATGCTTCATCCGGAAACGACCGCTGGCCCGGCGCCGCGCTGCCGACAGGCACGTTCACGAACCAGCTCGCGGAATTGAGCCTCAGCCCGTACGGCCTCGACAGCAATCCCGCCGACGGCCGCGTGGAGCTGATACTCGGGCTCGAAGGCTGCACCGGCCGCGCCGTTTTCGATCTCTCCACCCTCCGCATCGAGCCCGAAGACTGGGGCTTCGCCCCCACCAACCAAAACTGGATCGTCCACTACCCGGAAGCAGGGGGAGCAGGCGCCACCCCGGCCGGTATGGAAGCAGGCGCCACCCCACCCGCCCAGGAAGCAGGGGGTTCGGGGGGCTGCAAGCCCCCAGTCGTGGGGGGCGCGGGGGGCGCAGCCCCCCGTCCCTTGCGCGGCACCATGCTCCCCGGCCGCGCCACGCGCGAGGAGGATATCGAGACCCTGCACCGCTGGGGCGCCACGCTCGTGCGCTTCCAGATCACGCGCAACTGGTGGAAAGTCGACGACAACCAGGACCTTGCCGAATACGCCCGCTGGGTCGATTCGCGCCTCGACAACCTCGAGCAGGTGTTGGGCTGGTGCGCCGCGCGGGGCATGAAGGTCTGCATCGACCTTCACGCTCTCCCCGGCGGCAAGAGCGGCTTCCGCGAGCGCCCCTACGAGATGCACATGTTCCGCGACGAGCGCTACCTCGCCGCGTTCGTCGACACCTGGCGGCGCATCGCGACGCGCTTCCGCGGCCATCCCGCGATCTACGGCTACGACCTCGTCAACGAGCCGAACCAGCGCTCCCCCGCGCCGTTCAGCTACTGGGAAGTGCAGCGCCTCGCGGCCGAGGCCGTGCGCGAAATCGACCCGGACACGCCGATCATCGTCGAAAGCAACCTCGCCGACCGTGCCTGCGCCTTCCGCTACCTTTCGCCGCTCGCGATGGACAACGTGATCTACCAGTGCCACATGTACCAGCCCACCGAGTACACGCACCAAGGCGTGAACGGCAGCCCGGTGCAGGACGCCGGCAATCCGCTCTCGTGGCCCGGCACGTACCGCGGGCAGGTCTGGGACAAGGAGTTCATCCGGCGCGAGCTCGCGCCGGTCCTCGAATTCCAGCGCCGCCACAGGTGCAAGATCTACGTCGGCGAATTCAGCGCCGCCGCGTGGGCGCCCGGCGCGGAAAACTACCTGCGCGACTGCATCGAGCTCTTCGAGGAGTACGGCTGGGACTGGACCTACCACGCCTTCCGCGAAGCGCCGGTCTGGGACGTCGAAAGGGAGACGTCCGCTGACGGCGCCTCCGCGCCCTCCGCGGACAACCCGCGCAAGCGCGTCCTGCTCGACGCCCTCGCGAAGTGACGCGCCTCTCCGCGCGCCTCTCCGCTCGCCGCTTCTATCGCGGCGCGGCCTGTTCGGCGTCCACCGGGACTGCGCCGAGCAGCGTGCGCAGCAGCGCGGGATCGATCCGCACGAAAAGGCCGCGCTGGCCGCCGTTGATGCAGATCCAGTCGAAATCGAAAATCGACTTCTGCGCGTAAATCGGGACCCGCTTGCGGAACCCGAACGGCGAAGTGCCGCCGCAGTGGTAGCCGCTGTGGCGCTCCGCGACCTGGCGGTCGCAGAGCGAGACCGACTTTTCGCCGATCGCGCGGGCGAGGTTTTTCGTGGAAATCTCGCGGTCGCCGTGCATGAGCATGATGAACGGCTTCTTAGCTTCGTTTTCGAGCACTATCGTTTTGACGATGCGGTGCTCGTCGATGCCGAGTTCGCGCGCGGCCTGGGCCGTGCCGCCGCGTTCCTCGTACTTGTAGACGCGGGCCTCGTACGCGGCGTGAGCGTCGTCGAGGAACCGCAGCGCCGCCGTGGCCGGGAGTTTGCCGTCTTTCGCGCCGCTCATTTCGAAGGGAATCCGAATGCGTGCGGAAGGTAGTCGCCGAGCGTGCGCACGACGGGCCCGCCTCCGGAGAGGGGAACCACCACGACCGGGGTTTCGGGCGTGCAGAACTCCGCGAGCGCCTGGCGGCACGCTCCGCAAGGCACCGCGGGGGCGTCCGGCGTGCCGCCCGCGATGGCGATCGCGGCGAAATCGCGGCGCCCTTCGCTCACCGCCTTGAAAAGCGCGGTCCGCTCGGCGCACATAGTCAAGCCGTACGAGGCGTTTTCGACATTGCATCCGCGCCACACGGAGCCGTCGCGGGCCAGCAGCGCCGCGCCGACCGGGTACCCGGAGTATGGGCTGTAGCTGGCGGCCGCGGCTTCGCGCGCCTCGGCCGCGAGCGTCATGGCGTCTTTTTCGTTCATCGGTTCCGGTTCCGTCGCTCCGGCGCGCCTCCATCGGCGGCCGGACGGGGTGGATGATACCACATGCCGCCCGGTTTGCCTACGGGCGCGCTCCGTTGCAAAATCCGCGGAACGGGGCTACAATTGCGGCATGAAACCGACACATTCGTTGCTTTCGCGTGCGGTGTTGGCCGCCGCCGCCGCGGCGTCTCTTGCCGCGACGCGGGCC
>JAFUXX010000405.1 GCA_017476965.1 Kiritimatiellia bacterium
ACGTCCACCACCGGCACGAAGGCGGGATGGCGCAGGCGGCCGAACGCGCGGGCGAGTTCGGCGAAACGGGCGGCCGCGGCGGGGTCGGCCGCGGCGTCCCCGGACGGGACCATCGCGAGGACCGGGCGGTCCATGGAAGCCTGCACGGCCTCCCAGACGTCGGTCGTGGAAGAACCGGCGACGCGCCGCGCGAAGCGGTACCCGGATATTTCCGGCGGGGTGTTTTCGCTCATCGTCTCTCCTTTCCGGGGTCTCGGCTGCTACTTTCCGCAGTCGCAACCGCCGCCCCCGCAGCAGTCGCAACCGGAATCCGCCAGGCCGAACTTGTACACCGTCGTGCTGCGGTACGTTTCGCCCGGTTCGAGGCGGATCGACGGGAATCCGGCCTGGTTGGGGGAATCGGGGAAATGCTGCGTCTCGAAGCAGACTGCGTGGTGCTTGGAATACGTGCCGCCGCCGCGCGCGGGGGCGCCGGCTAGGAAGTTGCCGGTGTAGACCTGCACGCCGGGCTCGGTCGTGTGGACCTCCATGTCGATGCCGGAGACCGGATCGGCGAAATACGCCGCGAACGCGAGGCCGGGCGCTTCGCGGTCGAGCACGTAGTTGTGGTCGATGCCGCCCGCGACCTTGAGGTTGGGGTCCTTGCGCGTCTTCTTGAGCACGTCGCCGAGCGTGGCGCCGGCGCGCAGGTCGAGCGCGGTGCCCTCGACGGACGGCGACCGGCCCGTCGGGATGAGGCCCGGCCCGACTTCGGTGAAGCGGGAGGCGTTCACCATGATCGCGTGGCCCTTGGCGTCGCGCTCGCCGCCGGAGAGGTTGAAGTAGGCGTGCTGCGTGAGGTTGACCACGGTCGGGGCGTCGGTCTGCGCGAGGTAGTCGATGCGCCACGCGCCGGATTCGCAGAGCGTGTAGACGACGCGCACGAAGAGGTTGCCCGGGAACCCCTCCTCGCCGTCGGGCGAAAGCGTCGTGAATTCGAGCGCCGGGCCTTCGGGGGCCGCGTACTCGCGGACGTCCCAGACCTTGCGGTCGAAGCCGCGCTCGCCGCCGTGGAGCGTGCACTTGGTCCGGCCCGTGCCGGAATTGAGCGCCAGCGCGTGGCGGACGCCGTCCAGCTCGAACCCGCCGCCCGAAATCCTGTTGCCGACGCGGCCGATGATGGCGTTCATGTAGCCGTTGTCGTGGTGCATTTCCGGCTTGGGGCAGGCGAGGAGGACCTCGTGCGGCCTGCCGTCCGGCCCCGGAACGCGCAGGGACGTGACGATTCCGCCGAGTGAAGAAGCGCCGAGGGAGAGCCCGGAACGCGTCCGGAGCACGTGCATTGAAGGTTTGTTCATGGCTCTTCCGATTTTAGCGGCTTGCCGCCGCGAAAGCAAGGCCGCGCCGCGGGCGCGGCGCGGTTTCAGGGATGCACCGCGAAAACGGCGCGCGTGATCAGCCACGCTTCGCCGAGCGGCATCGTCTTGCACTCGTGGCCCGCGCCCCACGAATCGGAGTACGCGATCAGGTCCTTCGTTTCGTCGTAGCCCACGATCATGCGCATGTGGCCGGGTATGAGCCACACGAGGGGAATGCCTTTGTCGATCCAGCCCTTCACGGCCGCCATCATCGCTTTGCATTCGCGCTGCTTCGCCGCCGCGGAGTGCAGCGTTTCGCGGTCCGCCGATTCGAGCACGGCCGCGATCTGCTCCTGCGACATCTTGCGGTTCCACGGCAGTTTGGACGGAGCGGCGAGATCGTCGTACGCCTTGGCCAGTTTTTCGAATTCGGGGCGGCGGATTTCGACCGGGTCCTCGCGGAAGCCGAAATGTTTGCGGATTTCGGGCGCGACGAACCTGTCGTAGCGCATCATCGTGCCGCCGCCGTCGCCGGTGTTGAAAAGCTGGGCCAGTTCGTGCTGGCTCGTTTCGCCGCCGTAGTATCGCACGAGCCGCTCCAGCGTGGCCACGACGCAGTAGCCCTTGTCGCCCTGGTCCACCATCGGCACGTTGTCCACGAAGACGAGCCCGTCGCCGCGCCGCTTCACGTTGCCCGCGACGTCGCCGCGCCGCGCGGTGATCTTGGCGGGGTCGTACGCCGCGGGCCGCGGGCCGGACTGCGCCGAAACGGCCGGGGCC
>JAFUXX010000050.1 GCA_017476965.1 Kiritimatiellia bacterium
CGCCGCGAACGCGAAGGGCGCGGCGGAGTACGCGCGCGCCGATTTCTGCGGCGAGTGCTGGAAGAAGGTCGCGAAGGACGGCGCCGCGAGCGCATGGCGATCGAAGTGGGAGCCGCCCCCCGCGGCGCCGGAGGACCCGATCAAGAAGGCTTCGCCGGAGACGCTCCTGCGGTCGCTCCTCGAAGGACCCGAGCCCGGCAACCACGCCGCCGCGATATACCTGCTCTCCGTGATGCTCGAGCGCAAGCGCATCCTCGTGGAGCGCGCCGTCCACGCCGCGCCGGACGGCACGCTCGTCCACGTGTACGAGCACCGCAAGTCTGGCGACGTCCTGCTCGTCGCCGATCCGAATCTCGGCGACGGGGAAGTCGCCGGCGCGCAGGAGGAAATCGAAGTCCTGCTCGGCATCCGCGAGAGCGCGCTGCCGCCCGCCGCCACCGATCCAGCTACCGCGGCTCCGGCGCCCGATTCCGTTCCAGCCGCTCCGGCGCCCGAGCCCGCTCCCGCCGATCCCGCTCCAGCGGCGGCGGAATGAAAAGGCCATGACTACCGAATCCGGCAACCGGCCGCTTCGTCAGGCCGCTCCATTCGTTTCCGAAATCCCGCTGCTACCCGGCGAGCGCTGGTGGGGCGGGGGCGGCGGCGACGGCCAGAACCAGCCCTACGGCGGCGGCGACAGTCCGCGCGTCGACCTGCGGGTCCACGGCAACACGTCTTCGCCGCTGCTCGTTTCCTCCCGCGGGCGCTACTTGTGGAGCGAGCGTCCGTTCGGGTACGAGTTCCGCGGCGGCAAGCTGCTTCTCGATTCCGACGCGGAGCGGATCGTTCCCGTGCAGGCCGGCGGAACGCTCCGCGAGGCGTATCTCGCCGCGGCCCGCGCGCATCTGCTGTTCGACGGCCGGACCCCGCCAGACGTGTTTTTCGCGCTGCCGCAGTGGAACGACTGGATCGAGCTGTTTCTCGGCGGCATGGGGCAGAAGGCCGCGGACCGCTACACGGCCGAACTCGCCGCGAGCGGGTTTCCGTGCGGCGTGCGGATGGTGGACGGCGGATGGCTCTCGCATCAGGGGTCCTACGAATTCCACGCGCCGGACTACCCGGACCCGCACGGTCTCTTCGACCGCATCCGCGCACAGGGATGGACGCCGCTCATCTGGACCGCGCATTTCGTTTCGCCAGACAGCCGCGAATACAAGAAACTGCGTTTCCACGAAAAGCTGCACGGCCTCGACTACCTCGCGCTCCGCAAGGCTCCGGGCTCGACCGAAGCGGCCGTGGTGCGCTGGTGGAGCGGCATAAGCTGCGTCTACGACCTCACGAAGCACGAAGCGAACGCGTACTACGCGAAAACCCTCAAGGATTTCGCTGCCCGGTACGGCATCGCGGGATTCAAGTTCGACGCCGGCGATCCGCAGTTCTTCGCCGACGACTGCCGCTTCCACGACCCTTCCGCCGAGCCCGTCGACTACACGCGCCTCTACGCCGAACTCGCGGCGCGCGAATTTCCGTTCCACGAAATCCGCGTGAGCTGGAAATGCGGCGGCCTGCCGCTCGTCACGCGGCTGAACGACCTCGCGCACGCGTGGACCGGCGAGCGCGGCCAGAACTGGGCGATTCCGCAGATCGTCGCGGCGGGCCTCCTCGGGTGCCCGTACGCCGTGGCGGACATGGTCGGCGGCGGTCTCGAAGTTTCCTACGCCGACGGCGCGCCGGTGGACGAGGAGCTTTTCCTGCGCTCCGCGGCGATGCAGGCGCTGATGCCGATGATGCAGTTTTCCGCGGCGCCGTGGCGGCACCTTTCCGCGGAAGGCGTCGCGACCTGCCGCGCGTTCGCGGACCTGCACGTGGAGTTCGCGCCGTACATCATCGAAACGGCGCGCCATGCGTCCGTGACGGGCGAACCGGTCGTGCGCGCGATGGAGTACGAGTTTCCGGGCCAGGGCTTCGCGCGTCCCATGCAGCAGTTCATGCTCGGGAGCCGCTGGCTCGTCGCGCCGGTCGTCGAACCGGGCGGCGCCAAGACGGTGGAG
>JAFUXX010000406.1 GCA_017476965.1 Kiritimatiellia bacterium
ACCGGAGCGGCCGCAACGGGCGCGCCGGAGACTGCGACCGGACCGCCCGTGACGCGGGCGCCGCCCACGAGCGGCGCGAGGTCGGCGGGCCCGTAGTCGCGGTACTCGCGGTCCGCGCGAGTCGAAAAGTGCGGCACGCAGATGGCGAGGGTGCCGCCGCCAGCGGCGTACTTGGCCAGCACGGCGCGGGCCTGGCGCGTCATGCTGTTCCAACCGGCGAACGCGACGAGCGAATACGGCGAGAGATCGGAAAGGCGCGAATTTTCGTCCACGCCGACGACGTCGCACTGGCCGTACGGCGAACCGCCGAGCCAGGCGTTCGGGTACGGCGCCACGGCGTCCGCGGCGCGCGGGAAAAACGTGTCCTGCACGCGGAGCCACGTGAACTCCGGCGCGCCGTAGCGGTAGTTCGCGTTCGTCTCCGCCTTTTCGTGGAGCCCCCACACCGCGAACCAGTCCACGTACATCCCGACGTACGAATCGCCGTTGCCGAGCGCGAACGCGATGTCCGTCGCGGGGCCTTCGGACGGCCGCGGATGCGCTTTCAGGAAATCGTGGAAGTCTTTCACCGTCTTGCGGTACGCGCGGGCCATGGGGCCGTCGTACCCTTGCGGCGGGGTTTCCGTTTCGCCGGGATCGGGCGCGGTGTACTGCTCGGCGCGCGTGCCGAGCGGGCCGCTTTCGAGGACCATCACGCTCGTGCCCATCAGCCACTCCTGGAGGAACCCGGCCTTGAGGAGGGCCTGTTTCTGAGGCACGCCGTACGGGACGCATAGCGTCTGCCACTCTTCGGCGAGCCACCCCATCCAGTATGCGGGCTTCCAGCGGCGGGCGGCGCCGCGCGCTTCGCTCGTGGCGTACGCGAGGTTCGCCGAACCGACGGCGTAGAGCTCCGTGCACACGTAGTCGGCCCCGCCCTGCATCTCGTAGTTGGCGAGCGGCGAACCCGACGTGGTGATGAGGAACGGGCGGCCTTCGAGCATGCCCTGCGCGCCTTCGTGCATCCACTTCTCGACGAAGCGTTCCTTGGCCTGCAGGACGTCGTGGTCCTGCGGGACCGACGCCGCGAGCGCCTCGGCCTTTGTCTGGTAGAGGTACCCGCAGTACTCGCCGATGTTGTTGCCGAGGTACAGGTCGCCGTACTGGCTCTTGAACTTGTCGAGGAGCGCCTGCGGCTCGCGCCCGGCGGCGTAGATCGTCATCATCGCGATCCGGTCGCGGCGGATTTTTTCGCGCATTTCCGGCGTGTACGCGTCGAGGTCGAGCGTCGGCGTGTCGAATCCGCCGCACACGAGCATGTTCGCGATGTCGTTCGTGATCGCCTCGTAGTGCAGGCGCGGATCGTTCACGTCCACGCTCATGCCGACCTTCACCTCGGAGTTGGGGAACGGCTTGCCGATCGGGGCGGGATTGGGCGTCACGACGAGGTTGGTCGAAAAATCGCCGAGCCCGCGGGCGTGCGCCGTGGCGCGGATCGCGAACGGCTTGGCTGCGCCGCCCGGAAATTCCGGGAAGCGCAGGCGGCGGTGGCCGTCGGCCGACACCACGGAATCCACGCCGCGCGCGTCCCCGGCGTCGGCGTTCGGGTACTCGTAGGTGAACGAAACCGTCTCGTCGCCGAACCCCACGGCGTCGACGCGGTAGCACCGGTTGGCGCGGTCGGCCTCGACTTCGAAATGCGGCGCGGGAGCGCCGGGCTCGCGCGGGAGCCAGAATTCGCCCGCGGAAACCGGGGCCGCGGCGG
>JAFUXX010000407.1 GCA_017476965.1 Kiritimatiellia bacterium
CTGTCGCCGCGCATCTGGCGGAAGCGCAGGTCGAGCAGCGGACGCGACACGCGCAGGCGCGCAGCCACGTCGGCGACGCGCAGCGGGCGCGACGAAAGCTCCGCTATGCACTTCTCCGCCGCGCGCACGAGATGCTCGGCAGGCGGCAGGAAGCGCGTGGAGCCGCGCTCGGCGACGCCCGTCACCGGAATGCGCACCGTGGTCACGCGCCCGGCGCCGCCGGCCATGAGGCGGTCCAGTTCGTCCACCGCCTTTTCCCCGAGCACCGCGTGGTCGGGGTGGATGCTGGAAAGAGTGGGCTGGGAGTTGAGGCAGACCATGGTGTCGTTGTCCACGCCAAGCACCATCGCCCTGTCGGGAACCGACACGCCGGCCATGCGGCAGAGGCTCAGGACGTTGAGCGCGGCGGGGTCGCTCGCGGCGAAGATCGCGACGGGCTTGGGCAGGTTGCGCAGCGTCTCCACCACGCCCGCGCCGGAAGGCCCGGCCTCGCTGCCGCCGAGGACGACGACCTCCGCGCCGGGATGACGCTTCGCGAGCGCCGCGGCGAAACCCGCGGCGCGCGCGGTCGAAAAACGCCGCCCGTGGCTGTCCGGCGCGAACGCCCACGACGCGAACGCGCCGAGCCTCGAAAAGTGGCGGAAAGCCTCGCGGCCGATTTCGCGGTCGTCCGGGCGCACGTACGAAATGCGCCGCGACGAGGAGCGGCCTTCGTTCACGTTCTTCGTGAAGACGACCGGCACGCCCAGCGCGTCTAGCGCAGCGAAACTCTCCGCGCCGCCGGGGTCCTCCGCGATCATCCCGGCGTACCGTCCGGGATTCGCGGCGAGAATCGCGCACGCCTTTTCGAAGTCGAACTCGTACTCGATCGACCACGGGTAGAAGCCGTTGATGCGCGACACGACGCCGGTGAACGCCTCGCGCGCGGCCGAGACCCCGACGTGGATCGACACGATCACGCGCGGCGGCTCCCCGCCGCCGTTCGCCGCGCTCCGTTTCGCTCCGGTTTTTCCCGCCATTTTCCGCACAGTTCCGCCGGACTCGCGCCGGCGCCGGAAACGCTACACGGTTTTTATCGAAAATGCAAACAATTTTTGATTGAAAACGCAAAAACACCGTCTCCGAAACCCGCTACAATTCACGGTGCAGTCCTCCACAAGGAGTTTCCACCATGAAAACACGCAAATTCACGTCCATTTACGCCGTCGCCGCGCTCGTCGCGGCGCTGGCCGCGCCCGCCTCCGCCGGGCTTCGCGCCTGGGAACCTTCCGACTACGTCCGCGACTCCAGCCTCGCGTGGCACCTCGACGGCATCCGCAACGCCGGCCTCGGCGTCGCCCACAACAGCGCCGCCACCACTTGGGCCGACCTTTCCGGCAACGGGCGCGACGCCGAGCGCGGCGACTCGCAGGCGACGAGCGTCTGGAAGGAGGACGGCTTCTTCTTCAACAAGAACGCCGCGTTCAACACGACGGAGTCGTTCACGATCGGCACCGAATACACCATCGAGTTTCTCGTTGATTTCAAGAAGTCCGACTTGAGCGCAAACGGGTATTTCCTCCAGATGAGCGGCGGGAACAGCGATACCAGGCACAACAGCGGAAGCGTCCTCTACAACAACAACCAGAAGGCGATTTTCCACCGCGTTGACAACCTGACGGGAGCCGCTTGGGACGGCGTGAAGTTCACCGACACGGCCAGCGTCTCGTATTTCACGGTGTTCCGCAACGGAACCGACGCGGCGGTCGTCAAGGACACCACGACCCATCCGTCGAGCTGGGTGACAGGAACCAAGAACGATCCGGCTGAAAGCACGACGTGGCGCATCGGAGCCAACACCGGCGGCGGTGGCGACCAGCAGCTCAAGGGCACGATCAAGTCGATCCGTGCCTATTCGCGTCTCCTCACGGATGCCGAACTCGCGTGGAACCGGGCGGTTGACGACGCCCGCTTCTTCGGTGCGTCCGTTGTCGCGGCCGAACCCGTCGCGACGGCCGCCGTCCCCGACGCCTACATCGCCTCCAACGTTTCCGGCGCGGAGGGTGCCGAGGCGAACGGGTGCTATGTGGTCGACAAGGATGGCTACACCTTCCGCGCAGCGCCTTTTGCCAAGGTTGGCACTGCCTCCTACGTCTGCACGGGCTACACGCTCGCCGCGTGGGACGGTTCCGCGTATGGCGCCGCCGTCGCGCACGACGGCGAGTTCGCCTGCTTCGTAGCTCCCGGCGACAAGGTGCGCATAGAATGGCAGTGGGAAGCGGCGTCCGGCTCTCTCGCAGCCAACCCCTACGTGACGGACGGCCTTGTGCTCCACTACGACGGCATCTGGAACGCGGGCTTCGGCGTCCACGACTCCGCCGCGACGGTCTGGAAGGACCTCTCGGCCAGCGGCAACGACGCCGAGTTCGTCTATCTCGCCCCCGGCGGCGGCTGGCTCGACAACGCCTATTCCTTCGAGACGAACGGCCACTTCCAGACGCAGAGCGCGATCGACCTCGGGACCTCGTTCACCGTCCAGACGGTGACCGACCACTCCGGATACGTCCACCAGTCGAACACCTGGCCCTGGTTCCTCGGCTCCGCCGACGCGAAGTTTTCCGTCTATCCCAACAGCGGCAAGCCGCACGTCGTCCTCAACGCCGACGGCGTGATCGGCGGGAGCCACCGCTCGGAGTTCGACTGGACGAACAAGCGCTACCTCACGGCGATGATGGACTGCACGTCCAACGTCCTCTTCGAGGCCTCGGCCCGCGACCGCGCCTGGTCGGTCGGCTCCGGCCCCACGCCCCTCGGCTCGCAGGAATTCACGATCGGCGGCCCGTCCACGACGGCTTCGTTCTCCGGCAGCGACTCCGCGGAGGACAAGCGCAGGGCGCGGTCGGCCCGTACGCCCTACCACGCCGTCCGCGTCTACAACCGCCTGCTCACGGACGACGAGCTCGCCCACAACCGCGCCATCGACGAGGCGCGCTTCTTCGGGAGCGGCGCGCCCGCCTCGAACGCGGTGATCGTCGCCTCCTCGGTCGCCGGCCTCGAGGGCCGCGAGCCGGACGGCCTCTACTTCCCCGACGGCTGGACCTTCGCCGCCGGCACCGCCACCAACACGGTGCGCGGCATCGGTTGGGTCTGCGCCGGCTACCAGCTCCAGACCTGGGACGCCGAGTCCGGCGCCTGGGGCGCGCAGACCACCGTTCTGCGCGACGGCGGAAACGCCATCGAATACACCTCCCCCGCCGCCCCCTTCGCCTCGGTGCGCCTCACGTGGCTCTGGAGGCCCGTCTCCGGCATCCGCACCGCCGCCGACTACGCCATCGCCGATTACGCGGCCAGCGGCGTGGCACTCCACCTCGACGGCATCGAGCACGGCTCGGCGGACTGGGTCTGGACCGACCTCTCCGGCAATGGCCGTGACGCGACCTACAACGGCAGCAAGAACGGGACGAGCCACTGGACCGGCGACGGCTTCTTCTGCAACAGCAACGCCGTCTTCAACACCGCGGCGGCCTTCTCGCTCGGCCGCCACTACACGATGCAGGTCCTCGCCGAAGCCTCCAACGCCGACCACACGGACCCGAACCGCTCCGCCGTCTTCGCGATGCCATCCACCGGCTGGGGCTACGGTGGCATCTATTACAAGGGAGACGGCAACAAGAACGTCTACCACCGCACCGACAGCGTCACCTCGGCCGCCTGGAACGACATGGCCGGACTGCGCGAAACGGCGCACATGACCTATCTCACGGGCCTCCGCGACGGAACGAAGGTCGCGCTCGTGTCCGGCACGTCCTACCCGGACACGACGCGCACCTACACCGGCGAAGACGCCAACTGGTACGTGACCACCGGTTGGCTCGACGGCACGAGGAACGACATCGCCGCGGCAGCCACGTGGCGCATCGGCGCCTCCACGGCCGGCGGCGGCGCCGACGCGCTCTACGGCACCGTGAAGTCCGTCCGCCTCTACGACCGCATGCTCACCGAGGACGAACTCGCGTGGAACCGCGAGGTGGACAACGCCCGCTTCTTCGGCGCGCTCGCGACGACGAACGTCGTCGTCGTGGCCAACGCGTACAGCGGCGGCATCGCCGTGGACACCGACACCGCCTACCGGGTCTACGGCACGGCCACGTTCGAACCGTCCACGGCGGAAGACGGCTCCCGCGCCACGCAAATCCGCGTCCGCACGCTCCAGCCCGACGGGACGTGGGGCGACACGCGGTTCGTCGCGACCGCCTCCTACACCTACGACGCCTCGACGCGCGACGACGTCGTGCAGATCGAATTCCGCGAGATCAACCCCTTCGTGATCATCATCCGGTAGAACGCGGAACCACGGACGCGCGGGCCGGACC
>JAFUXX010000408.1 GCA_017476965.1 Kiritimatiellia bacterium
GCAACGGCGAAGCGGAAATCGTGCGCGTGCGTTTCCTCGCGCCGGACGGCTCGCCCGTGCCCGGCGACGCGTGGGAGAGCCCCGACGGCAAGGTGCGCCTGCGCATCGACTGGAAGGCCTCGCGCCGCCTCGAAAATCCCGTCGCCGGGTTCTCGGTGGAGGAGGCGTCCTCCGGCCGCATCGTGCACGGCAGCAACACCCAGATCGCGGGCTATCCGCTGAAGGCGCTGGAAGGGGAGGGGTCCCTCGACCTGTGGGCCGACCTTTCGACCGTGCGCGGCGGGGACTACCTGCTGTCCTTCTCGCTGCACGATTCGACGCACTCCGTCAACTGGCACCGCCTGGAGCGGTGCCTCGCGCTCAAGCTTCCCAAGACGCGCGAGTTCGACGGCGTGTGCTACGTTCCCTCCGGATGGTCCGCGGGGGCGTAGGACCAAAGGCCCCGCGCCCCCGCGTCGCGATGCGCCCCGGAGGGCGCCTGCCGGCGCCGCCCGTCAGAGGGCCTTGACCACGAGGTCGCCGACCTGCGTGGTGGTGTAGCCCATCTGGCCGGCGAGCTGCGTCTTCATCTTCGGCGTCGTTTCCGCGATGGCGCGTTCGATCGCCGCCGCGGCCTTCTTTTCGCCGAGGTTGCCGATCATGAGAGCCGCCGCGCCGATCGCGGCGATCGGGTTGATGCCGTTTTTGCCGGTCCAGTCGGGAGCGGTCCCGCCGATCGGCTCGTACATCGAAACTCCGCCCTTGTCGGGGTTGAGGTTGCCGCCGGCGGCGACTCCGAGGCCGCCCTGGCACGCCGCGCCGAGGTCGGTGATGATGTCGCCGAACATGTTGTCCGTGACGATCACGTCGAACTGGCCCGGGTCCTGGACCATGAGCAGGCAGATGGCGTCCACGTGGCGGTACGCGAGCTCGACCGCCGGGTATTCCTTCGCCATCTCCCTGGCGGCGCGTTCCCAGAGGCCGAACACGTTGGTGAGCACGTTCGTCTTGCCGCAGAGCGTGAGGCGGGCCGTCTTGCCGGCGGCCTTCGCCGCGTCGGAGAGGCCGCGGAAGGGCTTGGCCTTCGAGTGGCGCTTTTTCGCGAGCTCGAACGCGTAGCGCAGGCAGCGGTCGACCTGGAAGCGGTTGTAGACCCACTCCTGCGAGGCGATTTCCTGCGCCGTGTCCTTCATCATCGTGCCGCCCATGCCGGTGTACACGCCGCCGGTGTTTTCGCGGACGACCACGTAGTCCATCGTCTCCGGCGACACGCCGGCGATCGGGGAAGCCACGCCCGGGTAGAGCTTGACCGGACGCAGGTTGATGTACTGGTCGAAGTCGAAGCGCAGCTTGAGAAGGATGTTCTTTTCGAGGATTCCGGGCGCGACGTTCTTCGCGCCGGCGCCGGAAAGGCCGATCGCCCCGAGGTAGATGGCGTCGAACTTGCGCAGTTCCGCTTCGTCGGCTTCGTCGACGAGCTTGCCGGTTTCGAGGTAGTGCTTTCCGCCGAACGGGAAAGTCTTCGTCTTGAGGCCGAATTTGAACTTCCCGGCCGCGGCCTTGAGGACCTTGAGGCCCTCGCCGATCACTTCGGGACCGGTGCCGTCGCCGGGGATTACCGCGATGTTGTATGTTTTCATGGCTAGAAATGGAACGTGAGGCCGGCGCGGAAGGAGGCGTCCGAGCCCTTCATCTCCGCGTCGTCCGGATACACGTCGCCGGTCGAGGCGGACACTTCGCCGAGCACGTCGAGCGCGACGTTGTCCGTGAAGAAGATTTCGAGGCCGAGGCGCACGCCCGCGACGGCGCCGGTGGCGCTGTCGTCGTACTCGTTCTTGCCGTGCGCGAGGCCGAGCTTGGCGCCGACGTATGGCGAGAAGCCGCCGGGCCGGTCGTTGCCGCCCGCGACGAGCTGCAGCACGTGGTACTGGCAGTAGGCCGCGAGTTCGTAGCAGGACGCCGCGTCGTTGTCCTGCACCGAGCCCGTGCCGCCCACGAGGAACCCGTCGAAGAGGTAGTAGCCGCCGTGCGCTTCGAGGCGCAGCTCGGAACCCGCCTCCGTGCTGGGGTCGTAGGAGAACGAGCCGCCGGCGGCGATCGTCTGCTGGACCGTGCCGCCCCACGTCTGCGCCGGCTGGGCGTCGATCCTGGCTTGTCCGCGGGCTGCGGCGGCGAAACAGATTGCGGCGGAAAGGAATGCGAGACGGGCTTCGTGTTTCATTGGCTTTTCGGGTCGGTTCGGGGTTTTCGGCGGCGTCGCGACGCCGCTCCAATTCCACCACAAACCACCCTCCAAGTCAAGGAAACGCGCGCCGCGCTCCGCCGCGCGGCGCCCGCTTCCGCCGTCCTCCCTCCGGTCCCGCTCCACCTCCGTTTCCGCCAAACTTTTACAAAATGAAAATCCGACTTTGTTTTTGTATGGATTTTGTGGTGGTCTTTGCCGCCGTGAGGGAAACACGATGATTGAACGCACCTTGGCTCCGCGGCTTCTGGACGCGGCGAAGAAGTTCCCGGTGGCGACGTTGCTCGGCCCGCGGCAGTCGGGCAAGACGACGCTCGTGCGCGCGGCGTTCCCGGACTGGGGCTACGTCAACCTCGAACAGTCGCGGGCGCGGACCTTGGCGCAGCGCGACCCGACGCTGTTTTTCGAGACGTTCCCGCGTCCGCTCGTGATCGACGAGGTGCAGCGCGTCCCGGAGCTGCTTTCCGAAATCCAGGTGCTCGTGGACGAAACGGGCGACCCGGGGCAGTTCGTCCTCACGGGGTCGCACCAGCCGCTCCTGCAGGAAAAAGTCGCCCAGTCGCCCGCCGGACGCACCGCGCTGCTCGAGCTTTGGCCGCTTTCGCTCGCCGAACTTTCCGCCGTCCCCGAAGCCGGCGGCCGCGGCCGCGACGAAACGATCTGGGCCGGCGGGCTGCCGCGCGTGTTCGACCGGGCGCTCGACCCGCCGGACGTCTGCGAGGGCTGGTTCCGGACTTACGTCGAACGCGACGTGCGCCAGTTGCTCAACGTGTCGAATCTCGGCGCGTTCGAGACGTTCGTCCGGCTCCTCGCCGGCCGGGTCGGGCGGGTCGTGAACCTGCAGAACCTCGCGGGCGACGTCGGCGTGAGCGCCCCGACGCTCAAGTCGTGGCTTTCCGTCCTGGAAGCCGGTTTCGTCGTCTTCACGCTGCGCCCCTATTGGAACAACTACGGAAAGCGCCTCGTCAAGTCTCCGAAAATCTACTTCTCCGACGTCGGCCTCGCCTGCTGGCTCCTCGGCATATCGCGTCCCGAGCAGGTCGGGCGCGACCCCCTCCTCGGCGGACTCTTCGAAAACCTCGTCGCGCTCGAAGCGCTCAAGTGGAAGAAGCACACCCGGTCGTCGGCGGAGTTCTGGTATTTCCGCGACAACGGCACGATGGAGGTGGATCTCCTGATGGACTGCGGGCGCAAGCTGCACCTTTTCGAGGTCAAGGCCGGCATGACGCCGGATTTTTCGTTCGGGCGCCACATGGCGGAGTTCCGCAAGCGCGTTCCGGACGCCGTTTCCTCGACCGTCGTGTACGCCGGCGATCCGTGGCCCCTGCCGCCGGACGGCCGTTTCGTCCCGTTCCGCGACATTGCCGCGCGCCTGGACGAACTTTCCGCGCTTGCCGCCCGGTAGTGCGCGGCGGCCGTGCGCGGCGGCCGTGCGCGGCGGAGGCTGGCGTTCACGGAAACGGCGAAACGTGAATTGCCACGGGGCGCCTTTCCTGCTAGCATTCCGTCCGCAACCGACACGGACAAAACTGGAAAACGCATTGCCATGGAACCTACACCTCTCGCGACGAACGCCGGCCTGTGGACCGTCGTTCCCCCGGTTCTGGCCATTCTTCTGGCTCTCCGCACGAAGGAAGTGATATTTTCCCTCTTCGTCGGCATCCTCGCCGGCCTCGGGATATACACGGCGCACGCGCATCTCTCCGCCGTGCAGTTCCCCGTGACGCTCGTCTCGCTCGTGCAGGGCAGCATGGGCGACGGCGACCACCTCGCGGTGCTCGTCTTCGCGTTCTTCATGGGGCCGCTCATTGCGGTCATGACGCGGTCCGGCGGCGCAAACGCCTTCGGCAAATGGGCGGTGACGAACCTCAAGACCGCGGTCGGCGCGCAGGTGGCGACCGTGGTGTTCGGCCTGCTCTTCTTCGTGGACGACTACTTCAACTGCCTCACGATCGGCAACGTGATGCGCCCGGTCACCGACAAGTTCCGCATCTCCCGCGAAAAGCTCGCGTACTTCGTGGACGCCACCGCCGCGCCGATTTGCGTCATAGCGCCCATCACGACGTGGGCCGCGTACATCGTTTCGATCTACGCGGACAACGTCCCCGGCGTTCCGGGCATGACGGCGTTTCTGCGCGCGATCCCGTTCAACCTCTA
>JAFUXX010000409.1 GCA_017476965.1 Kiritimatiellia bacterium
CGTCCGCCATGGGACGCCCGAGCCTCGAAAAGGAAGCGCTCGCCGCCGCGGAGCGCGTCCGCGCCGGGGAAGCGCTCGCGCAGGCCGTTTCCGCGATCCCGTACGTCGGGCCGGAACTGGCCCGCTGGGCCGCGGTGGGAGAAGCCGGCGGATGCCTGCCGAAGATGCTCGGCGCCGCGGCGGCGCGGCTCAAGGCGCGCTGGGAGCGGGTGCTTGCGATGCGGCTCGCGATGCTGGAGCCGGTGCTGCTCGCCGCGATCGGGGCGTTCGTGTTCGCCCTCGCGCTCGCGCTGCTGCTCCCGGTGCTGGACATGGCGAAAGCGGCGTCCCTCTGACGCGCCGCGCCGCCGCGGGCGGCCGTGGGCGAAAAAAACGGGAGCGGCCGAACGGCCGCTCCCGCTTTTTGTCGCCCGCCGGCGCTAGTTGCGCCAGGAGGAACCGACGCCGTGGACGTCGTAGACGTTCTTGCCGGACGTCCAGGAGCCGTCGAGCATGCGGTAGCCGGTGCCGTAGTCGTAGTTGAGCGTTCCGACGAACTTGTTGTTCTTGCCGGACACCTCGAACTGGGCGTTGTAGGTGTTGTAGCCGGACTGGTTGTCGTCGTCGATCTTGCCGGTCTGGTTCACCGAAGTGAACTTGCCTTCCATCACGACGCCGTTGTTCATGCGGATCACGAGGTTCTGGCCGGTGTGGTTGACCGTGACCGAAGTGACGTCCTTGGTCGTGGAGGTCGTGGACGTCGTCATCGACGAGCTGCTGGTCGTGCTCCACTGGGCCTTGTAGGTGTAGGAAATCTTGACCTTGCCGACGGCCTTGCCGCTGGTGATGTGGACCGTCCAGCCCGTGTCGCTGTAGCTGCCGGAGCCGATCGAGCTGGAGAGGGTGCCGCTGCCGGCGTCCTGGAAGCCGTAGGTCTGCTTGTCTTCGTCCACGAGGGTCACGGACACCGAACCTTCGACGATTGCGGATCCGGTGGGCTTCTTCGCGAACGTGCCGCTGAATTCCTGCTGGCCGGAACCCGCGTCGTAGGTCGTCGCTTCGGAGTAATCCTGCGTTTTGACGGTCTCTTCGGACGAATCGGTGCCGCTGGAAGTCGTCGAAGTCGCCGAAACGCTCGACCGGTACGTGCCGGCGAAGTTCATCGCGTCGTAGCTGCTGTTCCAGGAGGAGCCGCCGGACGAGCTCGTCCACTCGCAACCGGCAACGAGGGCGGAAGCCGCGACGAGGGCGGGGAGAAAACGCATTGGATGCATGGCAAGTTGTCTTTCTCTGGTCCGCGGGCGGACGCCCGCGGTAAGTCGCCGGGAATGATATTGCATTTCCGGCCGCTTGGCAACCGGAAAAAACGGCGGGTCTGCGAAACCCCCCGCGGCGGTTTTCAGGACCGCGCCGGGCGCCCGCTCCGGACGCCCGCGGGACGGGCCCGCGGGGGCTGCGGCAGCCCGTGCGCGCAGTTCCAGATGCAGCCGAGGCCGAAGAGCGTCAGATCCGGCTCGACCGACACCCCTTCGACGCCTTCGAGCGCCCACGCGGCGAATCCGCCGGTGGCGCAGAGCGCGGTGGCGTCGCCGACGCGGCGGCGCACGAACGCCAGTATCTCC
>JAFUXX010000410.1 GCA_017476965.1 Kiritimatiellia bacterium
CCCGAAGGCCCGGGCGTCCCGACGCTCGCGGAGGCCGTCGCGGAGCTCGCCCTCGCCGGATCGCGCGGCCCCGCCGATCCCGTGTACTTGCACCCCGCGGTCGTCGGAAAGACGACGAGCGAAGTCTGACGCACACAACGCCATGCACGAAAAAATCTACGTCGCTTCCGACCTCGGCGCCGGCAGCGGCCGCGTGATCGCCGGCCGCTTCGACGGTTCGCGCCTGCGCCTCGAAGAAACGAACCGCTTCGAAAACTCGCAGACACTCCTCCCGGAGGGCCTGCACTGGGACATGGTCGCGCTCTACCGCGCCATCGTCGCCGGCATCCGCGAAGCGCGCAAGCTCGGCGAGATTTCCGCCGTCGGGATCGACACCTGGGGCGTGGACTGCGCGCTGGTGGACGACACCGGCCGCCTCCTCGGCCTCCCGTACTCGTACCGCGACGCGCGTCTCGACGGCGTGATGGAGGAAACGTGCCGCCGCCTCGGCCGCCGCCGCATATACGACGCCACCGGCACGCAGTTCATGCCGATCAACACGCTCTTCCAGCTCGTCGCGGAGTCGAAGGAAAAGTGCAGCCTGCTCGACCGCGCGGCGCGCTTCCTCATGGTGCCGGACCTCTTCGACTACTGGCTCTCCGGCGAGCTCTCGAACGAGCTCACCATAGCCTCGACGAGCCAGTGCCTCGACGTGCGGACGCGCGACTGGGCGTGGGACCTCATCGACGCGGCGGGGCTGCCGCGCCGGATGTTCGGCCCGCTCGTGCGCCCCGGCACGGTGCTCGGGCCGCTGCGCAACGTCGAAGGCGTCAAACCGGCCGTCGTCGCCGTCGGCACGCACGACACCGCCTCCGCCGTGGCCGCCATCCCAGTGCCGCGCGAAGGCGCGTGGGGCTGCCTCTCGACCGGCACGTGGGCGCTCATCGGCGCAGAGATCCCCGAGCCCGTGTTTTCCGACGAAGCCTACGAGTGCAGCTACACAAACGAAATAGGCGTCACTGGCGGCATCCGGTTCATGAAGAACATAACCGGGATGTGGATCTACCAGGAGCTGCACCGCGCGTGGAAGGCCCGCGGCGAGGACGTCTCCTACGACGCCATGACCGAAATGGCCTCGCGCGCCCGCCCGCTCGCTTCCGCCATATTCCCCGACGCGCCCGAATTCGCGCGCGCCGGCCACATGGACGAAAAGATGGCGGACTGGTGCAAGCGCACCGGCCAGCCCGTGCCGCAGACCAAGGGAGAGTTCGCCCGCTGCGCCCTCGAAAGCATGGTCCTGCGGTACAAGGAGCTTTGGGGACAGCTCGAACGCATCACCGGCGTGAAGCGCGACGGCCTCAACATGATCGGCGGCGCCACGCGCAACCCGCTGCACTGCCAGATGACGGCCGACGCGCTCGGAGTGCCCGTCCTCTGCGGCCCGACGGAGGGCGCGATCGCCGGCAACGTGCTCGTGCAGATGATCGCCACGGGCGACCTGAAGGACCTCGAAGAGGCGCGCGAACTCGTCCGCGTTTCCGATCCCCCCGCGACGTATCTGCCCGACCCCGCCCGCGCGGCGGCGTGGGACGAAGCGCTCGACCGCTTCGTCGCCATGCGCACCGCCGCCGGCCTCTGAGCCGGAGCCCCCAGTTCCGCAAAATTTTCCAACCATCCGCTTCCCGCTCTCCGCATGAAAACCGGCATCACTTTCGGCACGTTCGACATGTTCCACTACGGGCACCTGCGCATCCTGCAGCGCTCGCGCGCGCTTTGCGACAGGCTCGTCGTGGGCGTCGCGAGCGACGAGTTCAACATGCGCAAGGACAAGCACCGCGTCCCCGTCGTGCCGTGGGAGCAGCGCGCCGCCATCGTCGCCGAGCTCAAGTGCGTCGACGAAGTCTTCAAGGAAGACTGCGAGGAGAAGAAGGCCGATTACATCCGCGAACACGGCGCGGACGTCTTCATCATCGGAGCGGACTACGAGGGCCGCTTCGACTGGCTCAAGGAGAAATGCGGCGTGGAGGTGGTCTACCTCCCGCGCACTCCCGGCGTTTCCACGACGGACCTGATTTCGAAGATCAAGTCCTGAAGCGCGCGGTCACTCCGCCGCCCCCGGCCGCAGCACGGCCGAAAACGGCAGCCCCGGCACGCGCAGCGCGGAAAAAATCCGCTTCACGACCGGCGCCGACGTGTCGGTGCAATCCACGCGCAGCGGCGCGAACATTCCGTCCGCCACGGCATCGGCGACGGCCGGATCGGCGAACGTGGTGCGGTCCATGCGCGAGCATTCGCGGCACCAGTCCGCGGAAAGTTCCAGCAGGACCGGCGCCTTGGTCACGCGAGCGACGGCGACGGCCACCTCCGGATCGTACATCCAATCGACCGCTTGTCCGGCGGCCTCGGATTCGGCTTCGGAGCCGGATTCGGTGACTTCACGGGCGTCCGCCGCCGCGCCGGCCCGCGCGAGTTTCGCCCCTTCCGCGATTTGCCACGCGGCGAGCGCCACGAATACCGCCGCGTAGACGGGCTTCACGAAGCGCATCCACGAGCCGGGTTTCGGGAGCGCCGCAAGACCAGCGCCCAGCAGCGGCCACGGCGCGCCCATCCCGGCGCCGAGGACGAACGGCACGAGCGCGCCGGCGGGGTGCCCGCGCGAAACGAGGTCGGCCGCGAGGACGATCGCCGAGGCAAGCACCGGGGCGACGCACGCGCCGGAAAGCAGCGCCGAAACCGCGCCCATCGCGAAAGCGGCCGGAAGCGTGGCCTTGCCCGGTTTCGGTGTGCGGAAACCGGAGCGGAACCGCGAAAAGTCGATGCGGAAAACTTCGAGCGCGGCGAGCGCCAGCGCGGCGAAGACCGCGGCAAGGGCGAAGTGGAACGCGCGCGACCCCTGAAGCGAGCCGAAAGCACGTCCGCCCTGCGCGGCCACGAGCCCGAGCGTCCCGAACGCGATGGCGGACCCCGCCCCGAACG
>JAFUXX010000411.1 GCA_017476965.1 Kiritimatiellia bacterium
CCTGCTGATCCGCGCCGATTCCGGTCGCGGCGCCGGCGAAGGGGGCATGTCAGAACGCGGGGTCGTGCGCCTCGGCGTCGCCGGACGGCGCGACGGACGAGACGAAGACCTCGACGGCGTTGTCCTCGTCCCACGAATCGATCGAGAGCGGCACGTAGAGCGTCGTGCCGGAGCGCGAGAGCGGCCGGTCGATTTCCACGAGGTCGCGCTCGGGGAGCCACGTGCGCAGGAACGAGCCGTCGCCGGGGTCCTCGAATTTCTTCCAGATCGCCTTGTCCGTGCGGTCGGTGGAGCCGGCGGTGTTGTAGACGAACCCGGAGCCGAGGCCGGTCGTCGGGCCCACGCCGCCCTGGTTGTCCCAGACCGCGAACTTCACGAAGTGCCACCCGGACTCCTCGAAGAGCAGGTGCACGAACTCGTCGCGGTTGGAGTAGCCGTTGCCGTTCATGCCGGCTTCGGCGCCGTCGATTTCGAGGTAGGTGCCGTCGTCGAACGCGTGGTTCACCACGTACTCCACGCCGCCTTCGAGGAAAATCGCGCCGTCGTAGACGTAGCCCATGTGCGTCTTGTGCCAGGTCCTGCCGGCGTCGGAGAGCGGATTCGCGAGCGGCACGGTGCGGTTGTTGTACGCGGCCATGGCCGGGCCGTTGGCGATGTCCGTGTCCTCGTGGCCGTACGCGACGACGGAGAAATCGGAATCCCAGTCCGTCACTTCGTGCTGCCACAGGCCGTAGTGCCAGCGCCCGGCGCCGGGGACCTGCGCCGGAGCGCCTGTCGTGGCGAATTCCACGGACCCGATCAGGCCGCCGCGCGCGAGGTTGTTCGTGGCGCTCACGGTCGCGTACCAGGTGGTGGAGGACGACAGGCCGTCCAGCACGTTCACCGTCTCGGTCGCGTACGACACGCCGCGGAAGACGTACTTGCGCGTAGCGAGGGACGTCCCTGCCTCGGGCGAAACTTCGACGTAGAGGTCGAGCGACGAAGCGCCTTCGCCGAGCGTCGAAACGTCCGCCACGAGCGAAGCGGAGGAGCCGGACGCGTCGCGCACGGAAAGCACCGCGGCGGGGTGGGCCGGGTCGGCCTTGGTGCGGGCCGAAGTCACCACCGAAGCGACCGCGCCGGAGCCGTCCGCGCCGTCGGCCACGGTCACGCGGACCCAGTACTTCACGTTGGGGTCGAGGTCGGCCGGGTCGGGCACCGCGACGGGACCCTTGGACGCGAGCGCCGCGCCGGAAACGAGCGCGACGGCGTCGCCGAAGTCTTCGCGCGTCGCGTACTCCACCGTCGCCACGCCGCGGCCGTCGGCGGGCAGCGCGAGCACTTCCACCTCGACGTGGAACGAGTGCGGGTCGTCGGCCGTCGCCACGGCCTTCACCGCGGGGGCGTCCGGCGGCAGGGTGCGGAACGCGACCATCTGCAGCGGTTCGAGCGAGAGCTCGGCCTCGGCGCCGGAGTCGAGGTCGATTTCGGCGAAATCGACGGTCTTGTAGACGTGGCCCGACGCGCCGTCGAACTTCACCTTGCCGGAGAAGGGATGGATGTCGGTGTTGATCACGGCGTAGTAGTCGCAGGCGGGCGCGCCGTCCGACGCGTCCACGTGCCACTTGCGGACGTGGAGCGTGTCGCCCCACGAGCCGCCGCGGAGGACTTCGCCGGTCTGCGCCGGGAGCGAAAGGAAGTTGAGGTTGAACTCGCGGAAGTAGCCGGAATCGAGCTGGCCGATGTTGGTGCCGTAGAGTCGCGCGAGCATCGTCGGGTCGGAGACGGCCATCGCCCATAGTTCGGAGAGCACCACCGCGCGCCCGGCGTGGTCGTAGTCGGAGCAGAAGTAGCCCGCGATCTGCTGGCGGGCGCCTTCCTCGACGAGGCTCTTGTCCTGCAGCGCGTGCTCGTTGAGCGAGTAGTGGTGCACGAAGAACAGGTCGTCGGACGCGTTGCGGTACGCGCCCGAAACCTCGGGATCCACGACCTGGTAGACCCTGCTGTAGGGATACGACAGGCCGATGCGCTCCTGCGGCTCGCCGCGCGCCGTCGCCGCCGGGCCGTAGTTGTAGTAGTCGTCCGCGGGCTGGGCGTGGTTGCACTCCAGGCCCCAGAAGTTGGAGAAGTCGGTGTCGAGGGCGCGCGTCTTGTAGAGCGCGGCCATTTCGAGCATGTCGGAGTTGCCGGTGCGGCCGGTCATGGCCTTCCAGTCCATGCCGTTCCAGAGCGAAGACTCGTCGCCGGCCCAGATCGAAGTCGGCGGCCACCAGGAGTCCCACTGCTCGCCGGGCTCGGCGGTGCAGGAGTGGTAGAACATCCTCGCGCCGGGGATGCCGTTGGTCGTCATGTAGTCGCGCATCTCGGCGAAGAACTCGCGGCGCCGCAGGTACCACCATTCGCGGTAGCGGTTGTAGATGTCGCAGCCCCAGCGCCAGTACTGGGAGGCGAGGACGTCGTCCATCTTGCCGTTTTCGGCCACCCACTCGGCCTGCTTCTCGTTGAGCCTGTCGTGGATGTAGAGGCGCGTCACGGCGGCGGGGTCGTGCCCGTGGGCGACGAGCCAATCGGCCTCGTCGGCGGCGAAGCGCGCCACCGCGCGGTCCGAGAAGCCCATCGGCACCTGCTGGCGGTTGCGCATCCACGCGCCGAGGAACATCCCCTCGTAGCGCGGCTCGTTGGCGAAGCGCAGGAGCGTGAGGTCGAGCGCGTCCTTGAAATCTTCGCGCGTGCCGGGCTCGGTGAGGTCGGCGGTGGCGGCGTTGATCCAGCTCTGGTTGGACCACCCCTGCGAAGATCCGTAGCCCTCGGTGTTGAGCATCATCGGGCGGCGCCCCTGGCTGCCCCAGCCGTACGAACCGCGGCCGCCGGAGTACTCGTAGTACGGCAGGATGTAGTGTCCCTCGGAGGCCATGAAATCGACGATCGCCGGCCACGTTTCGGAGGACGACGCCCAGTGGTGGTACCCGTTGTAGTAGTTGGTCGTGGCCGTGACGACGGTGTTTTCCGCGATTTCGCCGAACGGGCCTTCGTAGAGCGGCCCCTCGTAGGAAGTGTACTTCACCGAGTTGGTCGTGGCCTCGCCCGTCGCCGGATCGGTCGTGATCGTGCGCACCGTCTGCACGGTTTCGGTCCTGGCCGCGTACTTGCCGCCGTTGAGGGAGCCGTCGTAGGAGGAGTTCCACCCCTGCAGGTAGCCGAACTCGAACATGTCGCGCGAGACCGTGTCCACGCCGAGCAGGGACATGAGGCGGGACTTGCAGTAGTACGCATCCTCCTTCGCGGTGCGGTAGCCCTGCATCGCGTAGTTGTCGCCCATTTCCTCGCGGAACGTCACGTGGCGGCGCGGCGCGCCGCCCGCCGGGTAGTGGATTTCGGGGCGCGCGGCGGCGAAGTCGTCCACGTGGTAGAGCTTGATCGACCGCACCGCGACGCCGACCGAATCGGTGCTGTCCTCCTGCGGGAAGAGCGCGAAGACAACGTCGAAGCCGTTTTCGGGCAGGTCGTAGAGGTCGGCGCCGTCCTTTTTAGCCGTCTCGACCTGCTGGCACTGCTCCATCGGGAACATGACTTCCTTGAACTGCCGGAATTCGCCCGAGAGCGGGATGCCGTACGTTTCGAGGATCTGCGCCACGTAGGGCGGGCTCATGCAGTCCGGCACCGCGAAACCGGTCGCGAAGCCGTGGTGCGTCCACGTGCCGAAGTTCATCACCGTGGCGGAGCGCGGAGCGTCGTCCGGATACTCGATCACGAGCACGTAAGGATCGCTCGGCACGATCCCCTTGCCCTTGCCGATCCGCCAGCCGACCCACGAGGAGCTTTCGGCGCCGTTGGACGTCTCGGACGTCGAAACGTGCCGCATCGCGACGCACGCCTCGCCGAGGATGTTGGTGACGAACGAACGCCCCGCCGGGTAGTCGCGCCACATGTGCGTGGAATCGCCGGCGCATTCGATCGAATCGACGAGCGTCAGCTCGCCGAACTCCTCCAGCCCCGGAACGATGTCGGCCAGCGCGCCGGCGGCGGCTGTCGCGGCGAAAGCGGTCGCGAGCGCGCGCCACGCGCGCGCGGAAATCCCGGAAAGCGGCGGAAACCGGAAAAAAGATTTTTTCATGCGAAAATCCCGATTCTGAAACGGTCGCCGAAATTGTCGCAAAAAAATCCGATCCGGTCAACCGGGTGCCCGCCGCGCGTTTTTCCGCCGCCGCGAGGCCGCCGCGCCCGGAAACGCGGCGCGCGGCCGCGGGAAACTGTTGACACGGGGGGCTTTTTGACGCACCATTGCCCCGTTGAACGTACCGACCCGCACGGTCTCCACAACCCGAGGGCTTCCATGATGCAAAAACACGCCCCACGTCAAGATTTTGTCCGCATTCCGCGGCGCGCCGCCTTCCGCATCGCAGTTTCTCCTTCCGCGTTCGCGTTTTGCCTGCTCGCGTCCGCCGTCGCCGCCGTCTCCGCCTCCGCCGCGTTGAAGGCGGTCAACGTGTCGGAAGTGTCGCGGCCGTCGAAAAGCGGAATCGACGGAAACATCCAGACCAGCGGCCTGACGTACGCCGGAGGCGACCTCTACTACGCGGTCGACGACGATTCCACGAACATCTGCCCGGTGGTGATTTCGGTCAATCGCGCGGACGGCAGCGTGCCGTCGGACGGAGTCAGCGTCGGGGCTTCGGTGAAAGTCCCCGTCGCGCACGACATGGAAGGTTGCGCCTACGACCCGTGCTCCGGCGGTCTTTGGATCGCGCAGGAAACAAGCGCGCTCGTCCGCGAGTTCGATCCCGTCACCGGCGCAAAACTGCGCGACGCCCCCGTGCCGGCAATCCAGAAGGATTGCTACGGCAACTTCAGCCTCGAAGCGCTCACCATTTCCGGCGACGGCAAGACGATGTGGACGTGCAACGAGGAGTCGCTCCAATGCGACGGCGAAAAATCCACTCTCACCGAAGGGACCACGGTGCGCCTCACGCGTTTCACGCGCCGGTCCGTGCGCGACAACTGGACGCCGGCCGGGCAATGGGCATACGAAACCCAGCCGATCGGCGAAGGCAAAAGCGACCAATCGCTGACCTCCAACGCCCGGTGCGGCGTCTCGGCCCTGACGGCCCTTCCGGACGGAACGCTCCTCGTCCTGGAGCGCGGCTTCCGCAAATGGGGCTCCTTGGCCGACGATTTCAAAAACTACATCTACGTCGTTGATTTCGACGGGGCTACGGACGTTTCCGGCTTTCCGTCTCTCCTGGACGCGACGTACACCCGGGTGAAGAAGACCTCCATCTGGCAGGACATGGAGCTGAAGGCGGTCAACTACGAGGGAATGTGCCTCGGGCCGCGGCTTTCGGACGGTTCCTGCGTCCTGATCCTCATCGCGGACGGCGGCAACGGCGGCGCCAGGAAAATCATGACACTCAAACTCACCGGTCTCGGCGAATTCGAGGAGATGTACTTCGAGGACGAAGGCGATTCCGAGCCCGCGGGCGGCCCATACCGCTTCATGGCCGGCACGACGGTGGAGGCGTCGCAGTCCGGCCACGCCGGCCCCTACGAAACGAAGCTGCGGACCCACTGGACCTGGAACCTCGAAAACCACCTCGACGCCTCGACCGGCGCGCCGCTTTCCGGCGACGGCGCCGCGGCCTCGTTCGCCGTTTCGCAGGACGATTCCCTCTCCTGGGACCGCACTACCGATCCCTCCCTGACGCTTCTCGGAGCCGACTCTTTCGAGCGCTGCGAGCCCGGCGCGGAAGCGCCGGAGATCGCGGGGTGGTCCGGCGACGGCGTCGTGGCGGAGGCGGAATACTCCCCCGCCACCCCGCCCGGGTACCCGCTGCAGCTCGATTCGCACGAACGCGTGCTGCAGGTGGACGGAGAGACCGTCCGCGACTATTCCGGCGTCTCCGGCCGCGGCGCGAAGCTAGACGCGATGCTGCGCGTGACGCGCGAGCGCGAGGACGCCCCCGTCGCGGACGTCTCCGGCCAGATCGCCCTGTACTTCGGGATCGACGGCAAGCCCACGCTCCAGCACCTCTCGGCGGACGGCTCCCGCCGCCTCCGCACCGCGATTTCCGACGTCGCGAAAAACGACGGCGACTGGGTGCGCGCGTCGCTCGTTTTCGACTACTCGACCGATCAGTCAGGCGCGGCCTGGTGCCAGGTGCGGATCGACGGCTCCCCGTGCCCCACCGCGGCCGGGGTACGCTCGCCGGCGCAGCCGGTCTCGCCGGGATCGTGGTACAGGCTCGTTTCCGCGCCGGCCCAGGCCAAGATTTCGTCGGTGGCCTTCGTCGGCACCGGCGCCGTGGACGACCTGGCCCTCTACGAAGAGCCCGGCGATTTCGAATTCGACGAAAGCGCCGGCACGACGCTGGACGGTGTGCCCTACGCGTGGCTCACCGCCAACGGCCTGCCGTGGGACGCCGCCTTCGACGCGGACGGCGACGGCTACTCCTCGTACGGCGAATACGCCGCCGGCACCGATCCCTGGGACGAAAGCGACTACCTGCGCATACTCACCGCAGGATTCAACCCGGACGGCGCTTTCCAGATCACCTTCACGGGCAGGTCCATCCCGAGGTGGTACACGGTGCGCGAAGCGCACGACCTGTCCGAAATCGCCGAAGTCGGCGCCGAAAACCTCCCTCCTGCGGCGGGGTTCGTGCGCAAAGTCCCCGATGCCGACGGGGTCAACATCTGGCGCCAAATCGCCCCCGACGGCCCCGGCGACTCCCCGGCCAAGTTCTTCCTGGTCACCGCCACGCCTGAAAACTAACGGGGAGAGGGCTGGGCCATCCCCGCACACCTGGCCACGGGGAGGGGGCGCAGCCCTCTCCCCGTAGGGCCGCAGGCCCAAAAGGGACTGCGGCCCTTTAGCGGATCTGACGGGCCTTGGCCATGGAGCGGGCTTCCACGGACTGGATCTCCGCAAAGCCCTGCGAGGAGACCGGGTTCAGGCCCTTCTGGGCGTCTTCCATCGAGGCGTTTTCCTCGAAGTAGAGCGAGGCTTTCACCCCGGTCAGGCTCTGGAAGAGGATGTTGCCCTTGTAGAGGCCGACCTTGACCGTGCCGGTCGCCAGCTCCGCGAAAGTGTCGACCGCGGCCCAGGCGGCGCGGGAAGAGAGATCGAAGTAGCGGCCGTCGTAGATCTGGTTGGCGAGGAAGCGCGACAGGCGCTCGAAAAGGTCCGTCGAGCGGCGGTCGAGCACCGCCTGGTACACGTAGCGCAGCGAGCGGCCGAGCAGCTCCATGCCGGGGGCCTCGTACACGCCGCGGCTCTTCGTGCCGATGATCCGGTTTTCGAGCGCGTGCGCGAGCCCGAGGCCGTTGCGGCCGCCGATCTCGTTGGCCTTCACGATCAGGTCGAACGGGCGGAGCTTTTCGCCGTTGAGCGAGACCGGGCAGCCCTTTTCGAACTTGATCGCGACGCTCTCGATCTTGTCGGGCGCCTTCATCGGCCAGCAGCCCATCGTCGTCTCGACGATGGTCATGGGCGTCTGCATGCTTTCCAGGTCCTCGGCCTCGTGGGAGAGGCCGGCGATGTTGCAGTCCGTCGAGTAGCGCTTCTTGCCGCCGGGGAAGGCGACGATGCCGTGCTTGGCGAGGTACTCGCACATCTGCGTGCGGCCGGGAAATTCCTTGAGCAGGGCGGCGTCGCGCCAGGGGGCGTATACCTCCATCTCCGGCGCGAACTGGTTGGTGTAGCGCTCGAAGCGCATCTGGTCGTTGCCGCGGCCGGTGGCGCCGTGGACGAGCGTGTCGATGCCGTGCTTCTTCATCGCCTTCACGATTTCGCGCGTCGTGACGGCGCGGCCGATGCCGGTGCTGTTCCAGTACCCGCCGTCGTACGTCGCCTCGGCCTTGATCGCGGCGAAGCACGCCTCGGCCATCGGCTTGCGCACGTCCACCACCACGGTCTTCACGCCGCAGGGTTCCATCTTCTTCTGCACGTCGCGGATGTCCTTCTCGTCCGGCTGGCCGAGGTCCGCCGTGAAGCAGAGCACGTCCGCGCCGGCTTCGCGCAGGCGCGTTGCGATGGTTTTGGAGTCGAGACCGCCGGAGACGCAGATGCCTATCTTCCGGCCTTTCATGTCCTTGATGGAGAGTGCCATTTCGTTTCCTCGCCTTTTCGGGGGTGTTTTGGAACGGGGCGGAAGGATACCACCCGCCCCGCCGCCGCGCAAGCGCCCGCGCGCGCCGCCGCGCGGCCTTGAACCGGCGGCGCGGTAGTGTTAGGCTTTCGCCCGCGGCCAGCCCGTCCCGGCGGCTCTGCCGCGGCGATTCCATGAACGACGAAATCTTCGCAAAAGCACTCGATTCTCTACCGCCCGCCTTCCGCGAAAGGAAGCCCTTCGCCGCCGTCGTGCTGGGCTCGGGCTGGAGCGCGGCGCTCGGCTCGCTGCGCGCCGTGGCCGAGGTCCCCTACGCCGAC
>JAFUXX010000412.1 GCA_017476965.1 Kiritimatiellia bacterium
ATATCCGAAAAGAGCAGGTCGAGGCGCTTGTCGAGCGCCGCGCTGCGCTCTTCGTAGCCGGCGCGGATTTCGGTGATCCGGCTCTCCATTTCGGCTTTCACGGCGTCGCGCTCGATGATGGCGGCGGCGTAGCGGCCGAGGACGTTTTCGAGCTCTTCGCGGCTCGTGATCGTGGTCGCGCGGTTGCGCGTGGTGCGGCTGTTCATTTCCGTTCCTTCTTGGTGGGGGCTGGTTTGGGGTTTGGGGCGGGGGCGGCGCGGCGGCATTGGAGCCAGGAGCGGCCGGGGAAGAGCGTGCAGCCCTTCCCAGGGGTGTTGTGCTTGCAGGGCGCGGTGCAGGTCATTGCGGGCGCTCCCCGCCGACGCCGCCGGCCTTTTCGCATTCGCGCCCGAAGGCCTCGACGGCCGCTCGGCGGTCGAGGCTACCGAAGACGGTCTCCCGGCCGACTTCGACGGTGAAGAAGGGCGCGCCCGACACGCTGTCGAGACAGAGGCGGACGGCGGTTCCGCGGATGACGATTTCCTTGAGGGTCTGTTTCATTGGGGGGCTCCGGTTACGAGTTGACGGTGTTGTAGGCCTGGACGAAGAGGTCCCAGGTGAGCGGGACGTCGCGCTTGCGGGCGTTGGCGGCGGCGAGCATGAGCACCTTGCAGAGGCGGTTCATTCGCAGCGTCCGCAGGAGGTCGAGGACCTGGCCGCGCGGGGCGGGCAGGCCGTAGGTGCGGCCGACGAGGTCGATGTCGGAGACCGGGAGGCGGTCCGGGAGCACGAGGTTGCGGATCGCGCGCTCGCGGATCTGCTCGAGCCAGCCCTTGAGCGGGCCGTCGATCAGGTCGTGGCGGAGGGCCTTGGTGCCGCAGAGGACGAGGCCGCAACCGCTCCGGTCCTTGATTTCGCGGATCCACTCGGCAATCTTGATGCAGCTTTCGCGCCCGGCGCTGATCGCGAGCTGGTGGAACTCGTCCACGATCAGCAGCGTCCGGCTGTCGAGGCTGTCGGCGACGCGGCGGCGGAGCTGCTCGCCGGTGCAGCGGGTGGTGACGTTGCACGCGTCGGCGACGGCCTCCATGGCGCAGCGCAGCCCCGGCGCGGCGGGCATGCGCACGTAGCGCACCATGTACTCGCTCCGGCGCTGGTACTCCAGGAGCGCGTGCGTCTTGCCGATCTGGGAGACGCCGACGATCGTGGCCGGCATCTCGTGGACAAGCGCCAGGTCGCAGGTGTCGCGGACCTGGGTCCAGACGGAGGTCTCGACGAAGTCGGGCCGGACCATCCTGCCGCGCTCGTCGATGAGGTGCTTGTAGGCGCGGACGCTCTTGATGACGTTGCGCCAGTTGCCCTCGTACCGGGCGCGGAGGATGCGCGAGACGGTCGAGGCGTCGTAGCCGATGGCCCTGCCGATGTCGGCGTAGCTGAGCTTGCGGGCGCGGGCGTCGGCGACGAGCCAGAGCAGCAGCGCCTTGTCGGCGGGGACGAGGACGCCGTCGTCGACGAGGCGGTCGAGGTCGAGCGCGATGCCGTCGGCCGAGAGCTGGACGGGCTGGTCGCGGGGGGCGACGAGCTCGGGCGCTGCCGGCTCGGCGGCCGGTGCCTTGGTTTCCTTGGTTGCTTCCATTTGGATTCTCCTGTTGTTGGTTTTGTTGGTTACACGAGCAGTTCTTCGAGGCTCCCGGCCGGCTCGCGCGGCGCGGGCATGAGATCGCTCAGGGAGCCGGCCCGCGGGCCGGCATTGGCGGCGACTTCGGCGGCCTCCGCCGCGGCGGCCTCCTCGGCCGGGTCGCGGC
>JAFUXX010000413.1 GCA_017476965.1 Kiritimatiellia bacterium
CAGCGCCGCCGCGCGGACGCCCGCTGGCGCTTCGACCCGGCGCGCCTCGCCACGCTCGCCGCGACGCAGGGCGAAATTCTAGAAAACCTCGCGACGCGCCTCCTCGCGCCCGGCGGCAGGATCGTCTACTCGACGTGTTCGCTGGAGCCGGAGGAGAACCGCGGCGTGGTGGACGCGTTCCTCGCCTCGCACCCCGGGTTCCGCCTCGTCGGGACGGCGGAACTCGTCCCGCCGGACGCGGAGTGCGACGGCGCTTGGGCCGCCGCAATCGAAAGGACGGGCAAATGAGGAAAGCGCCCTTCGCGGCGGCGGCCGCAGCCGTCCTCTCCGCGGCCGCCCACGCCTTTTTCCCCGCCGCCGCGCGCGCCGACGGGATGGAGTTGCGCGCCATCGGCGTGCCGAGCGGCGAAATGCAGGGCGTCGAGGGCGAGGCTTCGCTCCGCATACTCGAAGCGTTCAAGGCCCGCCACCCCGGCGTGAAGCTGCTGCCCGCGACCGGCATATCGATGCCCGGGCCGGGCTCGGAAACGCAGCCGCTCATGCAGATCGCCGGCGACATCGCGCCCGACGCGATGTACGTGAACTTCCGCATGTCGGACACCTACGTGCGCAACAAGTTCCTCGCTCCGCTCGACCGCCACCTGGAGCGCCAGGCCGGGCTGGACGACTCCGCGACCGCCGGCGCGCACCTGCTCACGGACCGGCAGTACCTGGAGCTTCTCGCATCCGGCCCGATCGGCGACGAAATCCGCGAGCGCCTCCCGCCGCCGATCTGGGAGGTGATCCGGCGCGAATGCCCGTACGGGGAAAACTGCGCCGCGCTGCGCGAATGGGGTCGCAAGCCGGCCGCGAGCCACTTCCACGTGTGGGCCATGCCGTACCGTCAGGTCGTGATGGCGCTTTTCTACCGCCGCGACGTGTTCGCCGAGGCGGGCCTGCCGGACCGCGTGCCGGAAACTTACGAAGAGCTGCGCGACTGGGCCCGCCGCACCACCAACCCCGCGGACCGCACCTGGGGCCTCGCGCTCCCGACGGCCGAAACGGGCTGGAGCACGCTCTCCTTCCTCTACTCCTGGGGCGGGCGCGCCGTGAAGCGCGGGGAGGACGGCGCATGGCGCTGCGCGTTCGATTCGCCCGAGGCGGCGGACGCCTACTCCTTCGTGGCGCGCCTCTACCTGGAGCCGTTCACCAACTCGTGGGGCGCGCTGCGCACGTGCGTCGACACCGGCGAAGCCAACCAGCCCGGGCGGCGCTGCGCGATGTACTTCAAGTACCTCGACGAACGCGCGTTCGACCAGATCGACCCCAACCTCGTCGGCTTCGGGCCCGTCCCGCGCGGCCCGGGCGGACAGCGCGGCAGCGAGTACAACTGCATGATGCTCGGCGTCTGGGCCGGGACCGCGGAAACCGACCCCGCCAAATTCGACCTCGCGTGGGACTGGATCTGGTTTTCCGGCGGACGGGAAGCCTCCGCCATACACGCCCGCACGTACGTCGAAAACGGCCTCGCGCGTTTCGTGCGGCCGTCCGCGCTGCGCGCGGCGGGGTTCGAGGACGAAGCGCGCCTGAGCCCGCCCGGCTGGGAAGAGGCTTACGAATCCGCGCTCGAAGGCGGCGTGCCCGAGCCCTACGGCCGCAACTGCCAGCTCGTGTACAGCTACCTCAGCCGCGCGATCGACCAGATCCGCAACGACCGCGAAGTGCGCGCCGCGGTGCTGGCCGACGACGACGCGGCCCTCAAGGCCCGCGTGTCGGAGCTGCTCGCCGCCCGCGTCGTGCTCGCCGACGAAAAGATGATCGGCCGCGTGCCGGAGAACGTCATGCGCATGCGTCGGCGCGTCGCGGCGTGCGCCGCCGTGGCGATGGCGGTCGCGTTCTTCCTCGTGTTCAGGCGCGTCTTCCGCGCGTTCGCCGCCGCGATTCCG
>JAFUXX010000414.1 GCA_017476965.1 Kiritimatiellia bacterium
CCCGCGTGCGCGGCGATCTTGTAGGCGATGCAGCCCTGGCGCACCTCCTCGGCATCGGGCAGCCCGAGGTGCTCGGCGGGCGTCACGTAGCAGAGCAGCGACGCGCCGTAGGTCGCCGCCGCCGTCGCGCCGATGGCGCTCGAGATGTGGTCGTAGCCGGGCGCGATGTCGGTGACGACCGGTCCGAGGACGTAGAAGGGCGCCCCGTCGCAGACCTTCGCCTGGCGCTCCATGTTCATCTGCACCTCGTTGAACGGGACGTGGCCGGGCCCTTCGACCATGACCTGCACTCCGCGTGCGCGGCAGCGCGCGACGAGTTCGCCGAGGACGTCGAGCTCGCCGAACTGCGCGGCGTCCGACGCGTCGGCAAGGCAGCCGGGCCGCAGCCCGTCGCCGAGCGACACGGTCACGTCGTGCGCGGCGAGGATGTCGAGCACCTCGTCCCAGTGGGTGTAGAGCGGATTTTCGGCGTTGTTCTCGGCCATCCATTCCGCCATGATCGCGCCGCCGCGCGAGACGATGCCCATCTTGCGCTTCATCGCGAGGGGGATGTGGCGCAGCTGGAGCCCCGCGTGGAGCGTCATGAAGTCCACGCCCTGTTCGGCCTGCTCGCGGATGACGCCGAGGAGGAGCGACGGATCCATGTGCGGGATGTCGCCCTTGAGCCGCGAGATCGTTTCGTAGACGGGAACCGTCCCGAGCGGCTTCGGCGAGGCGTCGAGCATCCCCTGGCGGATCGCCTTGACGTCGTCGCCGACCGACAGGTCCATCACGAAGTCCGCGCCCGCCTTGAGCGCGACGGCGAGCTTGTCGAGCTCGTCGCCCCGGCCGGAGTGCGTCACGCTGCGGCCGAGATTGGCGTTGATCTTGGTCGTGAACAGGCGACCGACGCCGACCGCCCGGCCGTTCGCGTGGGCGGGATTGCGCGGCAGAACCGCCGCGCCCGAGGCGATCGCCTCGATGACGGCCGCCACGGGAACGTTCTCGTCCCGCGCCACGGCCTTGATTTCCTCTGTTGCCAGGCCCTTGCGGGCCGCTTCCAACTGCGTCATTTGCGTTTCCTCCGCCGGCATTGTCCGGATCAGGTTCATGGGTTTGTTCTCAGGCTGCCGCCCCCCGGCAACCACCCCAACTGCGTGGCGGGTAGTTTATCACATTCCGCCCGTCCCCGCAACCGGCCGCGGCGCGGGGCGGACGGGCGGCGCGAGCTCGGGATGCCAGGTGAAGGCGGTGATGTTGCGCCAGCGCACGGAGGTCGGCCGGCCGTCGAACGTCGAGAGCACGTCCACGTCCGCATCGGCGGCGGTGATGGACGGCGCGCGGATGAAGACCATGCGCGTGCCGGGCCGCCCGTCCCACGTGCCGACGGTCGTGAAGCTGCCGAGCTGCCGCCCGTAGGCGTTGCGCCGGACCGTCACCGGCAGAAGGCCGAACCACGGCCGCGCCGCGCCTTCGACCGTGCGCGCGAGCAGGATCAGCCCGGCGCACGTCGCAAAGGTCGGCAGCCCCTCCGCGATCCGTCGCCGGAGCGGATCGAAGAGGCCGAGGTCCTTCAGCAGCCGGCCCTGCACGGTCGATTCGCCGCCCGGCAGCGCGAGGAGGTCCATCGGGCGCGCGAGATCGGCGCGCCGGCGGATCTCGAACGTCGCGGCACCCTGCGCGCGCCAGTGGGCCGCCATTTCCGCAAACGCCCCCTGGACCGACAGCACGCCGACGCGCCTCATTTTCCGCGCTCTTCCATGATCGTCTCGATCTCGTCGGCGTTGATGCCCACCATCGCGGGACCGAGGTTTTCGGAGAGCCGCGCGAGCAGCGGGGCGTCCTGCCAGCCGGTGACGGCCTGGACGATGGCGGCGGCGCGCTTCGCCGGATCGCCGCTCTTGAAGA
>JAFUXX010000415.1 GCA_017476965.1 Kiritimatiellia bacterium
CGGCGGCCCTCGCGTTCGCGGCGCCGCCGTCCGGGGCCGAGACCGCCGAAGCGGTCGCCCCGGCCCGCGGCGCTGTGGTGCAGCTGCTCTCGCAGGCCAAGCGCGACTTCCTCTCCCTCCCCCGCGAAGAGCGCCGCGCGGCGTTCACCAACCAGACGTTCCGCTCCGCCCTCAACGACGACGGCGACAAGCCCCTGCCCGTCGTGCTCGAGTGGGCTCTCCGCGACGAACCCGCCGCCGCGCCGCGCGCCGTGTACACCGTGGAGGTGCGCCGTGTCCCCGACGGCCTGCCCGTCTTTTTGGCCGACGTCGCGGAGCCGCGCGCCGAAGTGCGCAACCTCGAAATCGGCCGCAAGTACGTCTGGAAAGTCTGGGCGCGCCGCGGCGGCCGCGTCGTGGCGCAGTGCGGCAGCGAGTTTTCCACCGACCCCATGCCGCCGCGCCTCTTCGACGTGCCGGAGCGCCGGACCTTCAACGCCCGCGACCTCGGCGGCCGCGTCGGCCTCGGCGGCCGCCGCATCAAGCAGGGCATGCTCTTCCGCACGTCCGGCTTCAACCACAACGCGTCCGAAACCGAAAAGCCCGGCCGCGCGCGCGTGACGGAAAAGAGCCTGCCGCTCTTCCTCGCAACCTTGGGCGTCAAGACGGACATCGACCTGCGGTCCGACGGCGAGTGCGAAGGCATGACCGGCTCCCCGCTGGGGCCGACCGTCGAGTGGGCGCACATCGAGACTTGGGCCTACGAAGGCGTGCAGGCGGACTGGTGCAAAGACCAGTACAAGAAGATTTTCGCGATACTGCTCGACCCTGCCAAATACCCGGTCTCGTTCCACTGCATCGCGGGCGCGGACCGCACCGGCAGCCTCGCGTTCGTGATCGAAGCGCTCCTGGGCGTAGACGAAGAGGAACTCTGGCGCGACTGGGAAATCACGGCCTGCTACGAGCGCAGCGCGAGTTGGGACCACGCCTCCCGCTTCGACAAGCTCGTCGCCGGCTTCGACCGCTACCCCGGCGACACCCTCGAAGCCCGCGTCGTCAATTTCTTCTTCTCCCTCGGTTTCACCCCCGACGACCTCGCCCGCCTCCGCTCCCTGCTCCTGGAACCCTAGCCCCGCCTCCGCTCGCATCTTCGCTCTTCGCTTGAACATCCCCCCCCAACCCTCCCAAAAAGAGAGATGAACAAACATACCCCCCCCCCTATCCGAATCCCGCTGTCCGCAGCGGCCTTCGCCGCCGCCGTGGGCCTCGCCGCGTCGGCGAGCGCGGACACGTACACGATTGCTTCGCTCGGATCGTCATCGAGTCCGACGGAGTATTCGGAGCCTTCCAACTGGACGGTCAATGACGAAGCCGCCACCACCTGCCCCGGTGCCGGCGACACGATTCGACTTGGTGTAGGATACACGGTGGGGCACCTCGCGCTGGATGATGATTTCAGCGTACTGAACATCACGCAACGCTACAATCTCTTCTACCTCCACAAGTCCTCTGCGGCTTCAGCCGACACCGTTTCGCTGACGGTGACTGGCACCATCAGCGACGGAGGCTACCAGCACTTTCACGTCTACGACGGCGTCGACTTCATCGTTTCCTCGTCTTGCAACCTCGGATGGTCCTACTGGGACGGCGGATATTCTTCGCTGAATCTCTACAATGGCGGCAAGGCGGAAATCTACGGAAAGATTTCCTCCCGTCATGTCCGCTACAACCTCAAGGCGGGTTCGACGATGGTTTTCGCCCCGGCTTCGTACCAAGCCGCCATGTTCAGCGGAGCGCACGATGAGTTTTCCATCGCGGACGGAGCGACGCTCACCGTGCCCAACGGCCTGACGGTCACAGGCAACGCGCAGTCCACGCAGCTGATCAACCAGAACGGCGGAACGGTGACGTTCGGCGGCGATTTCACCTCCAACACGCCGTGGACGTACACGATGAACGCGGGTACGCTCGCCATCACGGACGACGTCGCGTTCGGCGCCAACGTCGCGCTCGTCGTCCCGGCCTCGAAGAGCGTCTCGCTGGACATCGCCTCGGGCAAGACGTTCTCCGCGCCCGGTCTCTCCGCCGATTCGACGGCGTCGATCACGGTGACAGGCGGCGGCACGTTCTCCATCGCGCCGACGACCGCGCCGATCGTCCTCCAGAACGGCTCGCTCGGCCTCGCGACCTCCGGCACGTACGACCTCTCGAACGTCTCGCTCGGCTCCGGCGCTTCGGCCTCGATCGCGCTCACCGCGCTTGGCGCACGCGTCGATTCGTTCCCCGCCGCGCTCGCGGACGCGACCTTTACCGCCGACCTCTCCTCGGTTACGGCCGGAACGGTCGTGTTCTTGAGCGCCGACGCGGATGTGCTCGCCAAGGTGCAGTCGGACCTGGCCTCATCCGTCCCGACCGGGTTCGCGCTGGTCGTGTCCGGCGAAACGCTTTCGCTCGAAGTGGTGTCCGACTACGTGTTCGACAGCACGACCGTCACGGACCTTCTCGACGCGTCGGGTTGGTCGACCGGTTCCGTCCCGCCGGACAACGTCGACGTGGCCATCGACGGCTCGGGCGTAGTGGCCGAATACACGTCGGGCACGATTCCCTCGTGGGGCAAAATCGAAGTCAAGAACGGCGCGACGCTCCGCTTCTCCGCAGACGCGACGCTTCCGCCCGTCACGCTCAACAAGAACGCGACGCTCGACATCGCGAGCGGCACGGCGACGATCGACTCCTTGACGTGCACGGCCAACACGGCCGCATCGCCGGTCGGGCTCCCCGTCTTCTCGGTGCAGACCAACGCCACGATTTCCGTCGCCTCCGGCATGAAGTTTAAGAATGTCGACTTCCGCCTCTACGGCACAGTCACAAAGGCGGCTGTCACTGACGCCTCCCCGGTCTTCGGCTATGCCGAAAGCGGCGAGACGAGTTACATCGCCTTCACGGCTGATGGCGGAACGTTCGATTTCCACTGGAGTGACGGAAACGATTCGAATGGCAGGAATCTCGCGGCCGTTTCAATCGCATGTCCCGCCTCCGGCGGCACGGTGGTTCCGGTCGGGACGTTCACGCTCCGCAACTCCTCGCGCCCCGTCAACGGTTGGAACGATTACGGCAACTGGAATTTCGGTCAAAACAACCCGGTTTCGGTTCCGGTCGACGTGCTGGTCGACGGAACGGCGATCGATTGCTCGGCCAACCTCAACCTCTATGGAGCCGTGAATCTCGACCTCGTCAACGGCGCGTGCATCCGCCGTCAGTCCTCCTGCGGAGGCCACTGGTTCCCGATGGCCATCGGCGATTCGGCGACCGTGACGCTCGAAGAGGGATGCTACATGGCCTTCACGACCGGGAACGGCAGCGTCGGCATCGACAGCCAGTCGGCCGTCGACACCATGACCGTCCGCGACGGAGGCATCTACGCCGTCACGCACAACTCCAGCGGCTGGCAACGCGGGTATTTCGTTTCCGACGGCGGCATACTCGGCGTGACGCAGCTCTACAACGAAAGCCGCAAGCGCTCCGATCTGCTGCTCGGCTTCGCGGGTGCCCGCCTCGACGGCGACCTCACGATTGCCTCCATCACTCTCGGTCTGGGGAGCTACCAGTGGGACCGCCATACCCGGGTCGCGAACAAGCCCATCTCCGGCACGGGCAACGTCGTGGTGTCCAACGGTGTGCCGGCCTATCCGTTCTCCGTGACGTTCGTGAACGGATCGAACACGGCGACGGGGTCGATCTCGGCCGACGAAAACTCGACGGTCTACTTCGCCGACGGCGCGAACTGGGCCGGCACGGTCGTCGCCAACGGCAACGTGAAGCCGATCAAGAACTTCGCATCGGTCACCAACCTCGCGGACGGCACGATCGCCGCCGCGCCGGCGTCCGTCTCCTTCGGCGGTGTGCAGGTCGGGGAAGGCGGATTCAGGTTCCGCGTTTGGCAGAACGGCGAGACCGATGTCGTGAACGTCGGCGCTGGCGGCTGGTCCGGCACGGGCAAGGTGGTGCTCGAGCCGCAGGACTTCGCCAACTTCACCGGCGGGGAAATTTACGACCTCGGCGCCCTGCCATCCGCGAACGCGGCTCTGCCGACACCGGCCAACCGGTCGGTGGTCTTCTCGGTCGCCACGGTCGGCGAAGAAGGGGCGGAAACTTACGTCCTGCGCGCCAAGGTCGCCAAGGGAACGATGATCATCCTCCGCTAGCGGATGCCAGTCCGCGGGCCGCAACGCGGCCCGCGCTTCCCCAGGCCCCGCGGTACCCCCGCGGGGCTTTCGTTTTGCCACCTGGGAGCGCGGCGCGGCCCGCCCGGCGGTCGGGCCCTGGGAGCGACATTCGACATTCGACGGCCGACAAC
>JAFUXX010000051.1 GCA_017476965.1 Kiritimatiellia bacterium
CCACGGCCGCCGCGTTCGTGCGGTGGGGGTTCGCCGTGCAGGTCCTCGCGGCGGCGCTCCTGGCGTTCACCGGCGCGCTTCCGGCGGCCGACCCCGCCGTGCAGGACGCCTACGACCGCATCCTCGGGACCAACTGGATGTTCGCCTTTTCGAGCCTCGCCGCCTACGCCGCGAGCCAGAGCCTCGACGTCTTCGCGTTCCACGGCATCCGCGACGCGGTGCTCGCCCGGCACCCCGGCGGCTACGGCCGCAGGTGGATTTGGAACAACGCGTCAACGATGTCGGCCCAGCTCGTGGACACCGTGGTGTTCGTCGGCCTCGCGTTCGGAGTCGGCCTCGGCTGGCTCTCCGACCCAGCGAAGCGTCCGGCGCTCTTCCAGCTGATGCTCGGGCAGTACGCGGTGAAGGTGGCGCTGGCCGCGCTCGACACGCCGCTTTTCTTCCTGCTCACCTCCCGCCGCAAGAACGCGGCGGAAGGTTGATCAGCGCAAGAGAATCATCGTGCGCGTGAGCCAGGCCGGGAGGATGTCTTCCGGGCGGCAGCGCGCGGCGACGGCTTCGTCCACGAGTCCCGCCGGATACCCCGCCAGCTCTTCGGGCGAAAGACCGAAATCCGCCATCCACGTGCAGCGGGCCGGCAATTCCGCGCCGAGGTACACGCGCCTCGACTCCGTGGAGATGCCGCATGACGCGACGTTGATTGCATCGTGGCCGCCGACGCCGATGCTGTACCCGGCCCCGTCCGCGGAGATGACGTAGTTGGTCGTTTCCTTCGAGGCGCCCACCGCCTTCAGGCACATGATCCGGACGGCCGAGAGCCCCGCAATGGCGGTTCCGCCGGGTTCGGGCGAAAAACGGTAGTACTTGCCGGTCGCGACGTCCTCCGCCACGCAGCACACGCGGCTCTCGTTCCACCGGTTCCAGTACCATTCAAGTTCCGTCATGCCGGACTTCCGGTCGTCCGGAAGGCCGTCCCAGTCCCAGAACTTCCCGGCTTCCAGCGTTGTCGTGGCAGCAAAATCCGTCCACCTCGATCCGGTAACGTAATCCGGGTATTCCGCCGCCGTGCGGCCGTAGGCGTTAGTGAAAGAATCGAGCCAGACGGCGGTGTAGAACCCGCGCTCGTCGTCCCATCCGCCGTCGCCCACGAACATCAGGCGGGCCTTGTAGCGGTTCCGGAAATCAAGATACGGAAACGGGGCGTCCGGATCGTCCGAACCGTAGAGCCTGGTACCGTTGCTCCAAGTGTTTTGGGAAATCTGGTTCGAGGAAATTCCCCAGAGGACCTTGATCCCGGTTTTGGCGAGTCCGGTCGCGAAAGCGGAGAACGCCGCGGCGAAGGCCGCCGCGCAAACCGCGACCCTTTTCGCGACGCGCGTCCGCGCCGAAAAGACCGATCCGACCCGCTTCGACATCCGGGACCTCTCCGAAAACCGTTTTGCGTGTTCGCCCGAAACGAAAGGGGCCATGCCGACGAATCGGCATGGCCCGAAGGTTTTTCCGGCTTGGAGCCGATGCCTTTACTTGCGGCGGCGGATGAGGAGCGCCAGACCGGCAAGAGCCAGAGCCGCGGTGGCGGGCTCGGGGACCGTGACGGCCTTGGAGCCGGTGACGGTCGGCAGGGTTTCGGCATCGACGGACGGCGTCCACGAGCCGGGGCCGAGCGAAGGATCGGTACCGGCGGTGACATTCACGGTAATGTCGCTGCCGTTGTTCTGCAGGACGCTGAGGACCTTGTTTTCGCCGCTCGTCGAAACGCCGTCCCAGAGGGCCACGACGTAGGTCGCGGACGTTCCGGAAGTTTCGTCACTCCACGTGGCACCGGCACCATCGCTGTCGGATTCGTAGCCGATGTTGCTGCCGTTGTTGTCGGAGTAATTGTCGTTGGCGTCCTTGGTGAGGAACACGTACTGCCACTGGGGGCTGGAGACACTGGACGTAATTCCGGCGGAGCTGAGGACGGAACCGACGTCGTCGATGTTCCAGTCGATCTGCATGGCGCCGGCGGAAGCCGCGAGGAGACCGGCGAGAGCAAAGGAAAATGCAGCCTTTTTCATTTCAAATTGTCCTTTCTACAACTTAAGTCGCTTGAGCGCTGTTAGAACGAGATGGTGGCGGCGCCGGAATTGGCGGAGACGTAAAACGCCTGGCCGGCCTTGAGCTGGACGGCGGAAGCGTCTTCCTTCGTCAGCTGCGTGTACCACTTGTCGTCGGTCTTGTACCAGTACTTGACGTAGGACTGAGTTTCGGTGTTCCAGACGCTGATTTCGAGGGACTTGCCGGTCTTGTAGCGGCTGACGCCGAGACTCTCGCCTTCGACGGTGAGACTGCCGAGCGCGAAGTCCGCAACGACGGGGACGAGCACCGTGGCCTTGCTGGCAACCGAGACGGAAGCGGGGGCGGTCTTGACCTTGCCGACCTCGTAGGCGAGACCAACCTCGGACTCGCCGGCGTTGTACCAAATCGCGTCGACTGCCAGCGAAGCGGTCACCGCGACGATATCGCCCTCGGAGCGGAACTCGCCGCCGATGCCGTTGAACACGCTGCTGACCTGCGGTTCGTCGGAAATCGGGGTGACGGACACGCCGTAGAGGTTGTAGCCTTCGGCGACGGGAAGGGTGATGACTTCGTAGGTGTCGGTCGATTCGACGGCGGCGGCCTGCGACGTGCCGACCGCGAAAACCGCGGCGGCGGCGAGGAGTGCGTATTTCATGTTGATTTGCATTTGTTCGGGTTGTTCGAAGCGGCCCGCGGGACGCCTTGAGGCGGTGCCTGTGCAGCCGTGGCGGCGAGAATACCACAAGCGCCCCGGCAAATCAAGCGAAATCTGCCGTTTTCAAGCCTCTTCCGCGAGGAGGCAGTCGCCGCCCTTGAAGACGAGGACGAGGCGGTGGAGGGAAACATGCCCGCCGGAGGCGGCGAGCCGCCACTTTTTCGCGAGCCCGGAATCGGCGGAATACCGGTCGAGCTGCTGCGCGGCTTCGGCCTTGAGGGCGGCGAGGGCGGCTTTCGCCGGCTTGCGGCCGCCGGGCTTGAGGTATTTGAGCTCGACGAGGCCCGCATGGGCGATTTGCGGCGCGATGTCGAAGCGCGGCGACAGGGCGAGGTCGTAAAAGCCGCCGTTGGCTTCGCGCTCCCGCGCGACGACGTACGGGCCGCCGGCGCGGGCGCAGGAACACCGCGTACCGCACGCGCTCCAGATCGCGAATCTTCGCCGTCCTGTCGACGAACCAGGCATTGGCTTTGCGGATTTCCGCAAAGTCGGACACGCCGTAAAGAATCGGTCTTGGTTCCTGCACGGGCACTCCCCTCGTCTCTTTCGACGCCAATCCTAGAAAAACGGCGGCTGAAACGCAAAACCGCCCGGCGGCCGCCCTTTACCGGAAAATCCGGAGCGGAAGAGACGGCGCGGATTCCTTGCGGGCGGAGGCGGAATCGTGTACCATTTCCCCATGCCACGCCGGAAGGACGGCGCGGCGGGGGATTCCGGATGAACAAGGATTTGGCGAAACTTCTCGGCGCCGCGGGAGCGGTCGTTTTGTGCGCGGTGGCGGTCGGCGCGGCGGCCTGCGCGATACCGGCCGAAGTGCGGATGCACTCGAACGTGGCCGAAAACGGGCTCGTGGAGTTCGCGCAGCTGGGAGTCCTCGCCCTGGCCGCGGCGGCGTACGCCGTGCGCGGTGCGGTTTTCCGGGATTTCACGCGGGCGTCGTACCTCTGCGCGCTCGCGCTGCTGGCGATGGTCGTGCGCGAGCTCGACGGCCCGCTCGACGTGGCGCTGTGGCACGGGTCGTGGGCGGCGGTGGACGCCGCGGTGCTCGCCGCTTTCGTCGCCGTGTTCCTCGCGCGCAGGCAGGATTCGATGCGCGACCTCTCCGGCTTCGTCTCCTCCCGGCGCTTCCCGCTCCTCGCGGCGGGGCTCGTAGCGGCCGTGGTGTTCGCCCAGATCGTGGGCTGGAAGGGCATCTGGAACGGGCTCTTCGACGCGGAGATATGGCACGGCGCGGCGGACGGCCGCCTGCTCCCGGACGGCAAACTGCCGCCGGACCTCGACATACCGCGCCACGTGAAGAACACGGTCGAGGAGAGCGTCGAACTCGGCAGCTACCTGATGCTGCTCGTTTCGGCGCTGCTCCCCTCGGGCCGCAGCGACCGCGCCGCGGGCTGATTCCGGCGGCCGTGCGGGCCGATCGGCGGCCGGGGCGCGCGGCTAGGCGCGCTCGTCGGCCGCCTTCTGGAGCTTTTCGACGATGGCGGCGAACGCCTCGCCGACCGGGGTGTCCGCCGCGGACGCCATGAACGGCACGCCCGCGTCGCCGGAAGCGCACACGCGCGGGTCGAGCGGGATGCGGCCCAGCACGGGAACGTCGTACTTCTCCGCGAGGGCGTCCGCGCCGCCCGTGGAAAACACCTCCACGCGCTTGCCGCAGTGCGGGCAGACGAAGCCGGACATGTTTTCGACGATGCCGAGCACGGGGAACGCGAGCTGGTCGCAGAAAGCGAGCGAGCGGGAGACGTCCGCCGCGGCGACGCGCTGCGGCGTGGTGACGACCACCGCGCCGAGCGGATCGGGCAGCAGCTGGCACGTCGTGAGCGGCTCGTCGCCCGTCCCGGGCGGCACGTCCACCACGAGCCAGTCGAGCGGGCCCCAGTCGACCTGGGAGAGGAACTGCTGGATGACGCCGATCTTCATCGGGCCGCGCCAGACGACCGCGGCGTCCGGGTCCGAGACCGCGAGCCCGGCGCTCATGACGGCCACGCCGGCGGCGTCCACGGGGCGGATGCGGCCGTCCTCGGTCGCCATGAGCGGCTTGCCGCGCAGGCCGAGCATCTCGACGATCGAGGGGCCGTGGACGTCCACGTCCAGCAGGCCGACCTTGCATCCGGCGAGCGAAAGCGCGGCGGCGAGGTTGGCGGCGACGGTGCTCTTGCCCACGCCGCCCTTCCCGGACATCACCACGACGGAGTTCTTCACCCGCGCGAGGTTCTTGCGGACGAGGCACGCGGGCGATTCGGCGTTCTCTTCCGCGGCGTGCGCGCAGTGCGAGCAGTCGCCGTTGCATTCGTGACCGGCCATGTCTTGCATCTCCTCCCCGGCGCGCGAGAGCGGCCGGGGCTTGCGGCCGCCCGCCCCTAGCGGACGACCTTTACGACCATCTGGTTCTTCTTGCCCGCGCGCAGGACGAACACCCTGCCGTCCGCGAGGCGGTCCTCGGTGACGGGCTCGGCGGCGCCGACGCGCTCGTTGCAGAGGTACAGGCCGCCGCCGTCGGCGACGCGGCGCGCTTCGCTCTGGCTCTTGAAGAGGCCGGCGAGCGCGGCGACGCGCGCGACGGGCTGCCCGATCGCGTCCGCGGCCGGAATCTCGGCCGAAGGGGCGTCCTCGAACACCGCCAGCAGTTCGTCCGCCGACATTCCGGCGAGAGTGCCGCCGAAAAGCGCCTGCGTGGCGCGGCGCGCCTGCGCGAGGCCCTCCTCGCCGTGGACGCGGCGCACCACGTCCTCCGCGAGCACCTTCTGCGCCTCGCGCTTCTCGGGCGCGGTGCGGACCGCCTCTTCGAGCTGCGCGATTTCGTCGAGCGGCAGGAACGTGAACGCCTTGAGGTAGCGGACCACCGCGGCGTCCTCGCTGCGCAGGAAGAACTGGTAGAACTTGTAGCACGACGTCTTCTTCGAGTCGAGGTACATCGCGTTGCCCTCGCTCTTGCCGAACTTCTTGCCGGCGGCGTCCTTCACGAGCGGGACGGTGACGCCGTAGCACTGCACGCCGCGCTGGTAGTGCACGAGGTCGGTGCCGGCCGTGATGTTGCCCCACTGGTCCGAGCCGCCGACTTCGACGCGGCAGCCGAAAGAGTCGTAGAGGTGCAGGAAGTCGTAGCCCTGCATCGTCTGGTAGCAGAACTCCGTGAAACTCATGCCGCCGGGCGATTCGAGGCGGGCGCGCACGCTCTCCTTGTTGAGCATCGTGCCCATGCGGAAGTAGCGGCCGACGTCGCGCAGGTAGTCGATGAACGTGAACTTGCCGTGCCAGTCGAGGTTGTTGACGAGCGTCGCCGCGTTGGGGCCGGAACCGAAGTCGATGAACCGGCCGAGCTGCTCCTTGATGCACTCCGCGTTGTGCGCGATCGTCTCGGCCGTCTGGAGCTTGCGCTCGGTCGTCTTGCCCGAGGGGTCGCCGATCATGCCCGTCGCGCCGCCCACGAGCGCGAGGACCTTGTGGCCCGCGCGCTGGTAGTGGCAGAGGTTCATGATCGCCACGAAGTTGCCGGCCTGCAGGCTGTCCGCCGAGGGGTCGAACCCGCAGTAGACGGTCTGCGGGGTCTTGAGCAGGTCGTACACCCCGGGGTCCGTCCAGTTGTCGAACAGACCGCGGGCCTTGAGGGTGTCTATGACGTGTTCCATCGTTTCGCTATTCGTACTCGATCGTGGCCGACGGCTTGGGCGTCAGGTCGTAGAGGACGCGGTTCACGCCGGGCACTTCGGAGGTGATGCGCGCGACGATCTTCGCGAGAAGCGCGTAGGGAATCTCCTCCACGGTCGCCGTCATAGCGTCGCGGGTGTTCACGGCGCGGATCACGACGGGCCAGTCGAAGGAGCGCCTGCCGTCCTTGACGCCGGTGCTCTTGAAGTCCGGCACCACGGTGAAGTACTGCCACACCTTGCCTTCGAGGCCGGCCCTGGCGAACTCCTCGCGCAGGATGGCGTCGCTCCCGCGCACCGCTTCGAGGCGGTCGCGCGTGATCGCGCCAGGGCAGCGGACGCCGAGGCCGGGGCCGGGGAACGGCTGGCGCTCGACCATTCCGGCGGGCAGGCCGAGCGCGCGGCCGACGACGCGGACTTCGTCCTTGAAGAGCAGCTTGATCGGCTCGACGAGTTCGAAGTGCATCTCCGGCGGCAGGCCGCCGACGGTGTGGTGGCTCTTCACCGGGCCGCTGTCGAGGAGGTCC
>JAFUXX010000416.1 GCA_017476965.1 Kiritimatiellia bacterium
GCTCGCCCGCCGCGGCGTGGCGCTGTAGGGGCGCGGCAGGAGAAGACATACATGAAACGCATATCCGCCCTTTGCGCCGCCCTGCTTGTCGCCTCTCTCGCCGCCACGGACGGCCCGCCGGCCGCCGGTCGCTTCCGCGGCGCGATGCTCCGCGGCAACCCGGACGCGATGACGGAGGACGATTTCGCGACGCTCGCGCGATGGGGCGCGAATCTCGTCCGTTTCCAAATGCCGGTCGGGTGGCGCAAGCCGCGCCACTGGGAGAGCAACGACGACTACGACGCCTACGTCGGCCACTGCCTCGACGTCCTTCAGGAGAAGGTGCTTGCCTGGGCGGACGCCCACGGGCAGAAAGTCGTTCTCGACCTCCATGCGACGCCGGGCTCGCGCACCGAGGACATGGAAAGCCGCGTGTTTCTCGAACAGCGCTACGCGGACCATTTCGTGGAAACGTGGCGGAGGATCGCGGAACGCTTCAAGGGCGACCGTCGGCTCTACGGCTACGACCTCATGAACGAACCGCTTCTGAACGGCGACGGCGCGAACCGCAGGGTCATGGACCTCCAGCTGGAGGCCGCCCGCGCCATCCGCGCCGTCGATCCCGAGGCGACGATCATCGTCGAGGTGAACAACTGGGACGGACCGGGCGCCTTCCGCGACCTGGAGGCGCTGCCGCTCGGCAACGTGATCTATCAGGTGCATTGCTACCACCCGATGCCTTTCACGCACCAGGGCGTGAACACCGGCAACCGCGAGCGCCTCAACGTCTGGCCGGACCCCGAAAAGGGCTGGGACATGGAATTCCTCCGCGCGAACCTGGCGCCGGTCCGCGACTTCCAGCTCCGCACGGGCGCCCGGATCTACGTCGGGGAGTTCTCCGCCGTCGCATGGGCGCCCGGCGCGGAAAACTATCTCCGCGACTGCATCAAGCTCTTCGAGGAATACGGCTGGGACTGGTCGTATCACGCCTTCCGCGAATGGGACGGCTGGAGCGTCGAAAAGACGTGGACCGGCCGTGACGGCGACCGCGACCTCTTCGAGCCCTCGGAAGACAATCCGCGCAAACGCGCCCTGCTCGACGGGTTCCGCGCGGGCAACCCCCACATCCCATGAACGACACCACCGATCCCGACCGCCCCGTCCCGGGCGCCTGCGCCGAAATCTCGCCCGTCCCGGGCCACGCGCCGTCCCTCCTGCCCAAGGGGCGCGACTTCGAGCTCGTCTGGCACGACGAGTTCGACGGCGACCGCCTCGACGAAACCAAGTGGTCCTTCCGCACGACCTTCTGGGGCCGCAGGGCGCACTGGTTCGCGACGCCGGAGGACGGCGCCGTGGAGGTGCGCGACGGCTGCTGCCGGCTCCGCCTGGTGCGGCGCCCGGACGGGCAGTTCGTCTCGCCCCAGCTCCAGACCGGGGAGCTCGTCTGGGACATCCCGCACGAAGAGAATCCGTCGGGATTCTGGCCGCTTCCGAAGCGGTCGAAGCCGAAATTCGTCCACCGCTACGGATTCTACGAATGCCGGTGCCGGCTCCAGCAGATGCCGGACTGGTGGTCCGCCTTCTGGATGCAGACGCCGACGCAGGGCTGCTCGCTCGACCCGCGCCGCGCCGGCGTGGAGCACGACATCATGGAAAGCTTCAAGCCCGGCGAAGTCGTCCCGCACTGGTTCCACGCCAACGGCTACGGAGCCGACTGGCTCGGCTTCTCCTCCCCGCGCCGTCCCGAAGGGGCGGACATCGAGGCATTCAACGCCGCGCATTCGCTGAAACTCGACAAGACGCGCTTCCACCACTTCGGGCTGCTCTGGGAGCCGGACGGCTACACGTTCTTCGTCGATGGCGCGCGGCACGGCCCGAAAGTCGGAACCGGCCCCGGCGAAGCCGTCTCGCAGGTGGAGGAATTCATCCTCATCACCACCGAGGCGCAGTATTACCGGCAGGGCCGCATGACCGGCAAGGGCGCGCCGGGCCTCGCCGCCGCCGCCGAAGCCGGCGACGACTTCCTCGTCGATTTCGTCCGCGTCTTCGACCTCGTCCCGTAGCGCAGGAATCCCTCGCGATGCAGCTCGCTCCCGTCCTTGCACTCGACGGCGAACGGCTCGACGCCGGCGCCGCGGCCGCGCTCGGCCTCGTCCTCACCGAATCGGCGGAGGGCGGCGTTCGGCGCGTCGCGCTCGAAAACCGTTCCGGCGCGACGGTCCGCCCCGCCGAACTCGGCTGGCGCAAGGCCGGCCCCGGCGACTTCGACGCGCCGGACCTGAAGCTCTACGTCGAAAGCTGGCAGATGGCGAGCCCGTGCGGTGTCCGCGCCTGGAACGACGAACCGTTCGACTACTCGCCGGACTACCTTCCCAACTGCGTGTCCACGCCCGGCGATTTCCATCCCGGAGAGCGCGGATTCTTTCTCTCGGACAACATGTGCTGTCTGCGCCGCCCCGACGGCGCGATGCGGCTCTTCGGCTTCACGTCCGGCCGCGACCGCTTCGGCCACTTCGCGGTGAAGCTCGGGCCCGGCGGCGTCGAGGAGTTCACCGCGCTCTGCGCCTGCGACGGCGCGGCGCTGCCGCCCGGCGGCCGCATCGAGACGGAACCGCTGCTCGTCGCCGACGGCTCCGACACCGAGGATCTTTTCGCCGCCTACGCGGACCGTTGGGCGGCGGACTCCGGCGCCCGGCGCCGGTTCGACCCTCCCGTGGGATGGTGCAGCTGGTATTGCTGCTTCGGGCGCGTCACGCTCGCCGACTGCCTCGAAACCGCGGATTGGCTCGCGGCGCGCCGCGACGATCCCGACTTCGGTCGCGTCCGGCTCGTGCAGCTCGACGCGGGCTATTGCGACCGCTACGGCGACTGGCTCGACTGGAACGCGAAATTCCCCGGCGGCGCCGAGGCGTTCGCGCGGGAAATCCGCGCGCGGGGCCTCGTGCCGGGCCTCTGGCTCGCGCCGTTCTGGGCCGACGCCGATTCGCGGCTCGCCGCCGAGCATCCCGACTGGCTCGTCCGCGGCCCCGACGGCGCACCCGCGCCGTGCCCTGGCTTCGGCACCCCGGAACGCCCGCGTTACGCGCTCGACGCCACGAACGGCGCCGTCCAGGCGCACCTCGAATCGCTGTTCCGCACGCTGCGCTCGCTCGGCATCGACTACGCCAAGCTCGATTTCTGCATGTCCGAATGCGCCATTGCCGATGCGCGGTGGCACGATCCCTCCGCCACGCGCGCCCAGGCCCTGCGCCGCGGCTTCGAGGCCATCCGGCGCGGCTTCGGCGACGACGGGTTCCTCCTCGCCTGCACCACGCCCTTCGCCCCGGTCGTCGGCATCGCCGACGCCATGCGCTCCTCGACCGACATCACGCCGTATTGGGACCGCCCCGGACAGCACGCCGAGGCGCCGAACGTCCCGAACGTCTGCCGCAACGTCGTGAACCACGCCTACCTGAACGGCCGCCTCTGGATCAACGACCCCGACACGCTCATGGTCCGCGACTCCGAAACGGAACTCACGCCGGACGAGACCGAGCTCTGGGCGCGCGCGGTTTCGCTGGCGGGCGGCTCGCTGCTGCTTTCGGACCGTCTTCCGGCGCTTCCGCCCGACCGCATCGCGCTCGCCCGCGGCGTCCTCGCCGCGCACGGCTCCGTCCGCGACCTGCGCCCCCTCGACCGGTGGGAGCGCGCGTTTCCGGAGCGGTGGCTCTCCATGCGCGGTGGCCAGCCGGTCCGCGTGCGATTCGACTTCGCCGGACATCGCGCCATCGCTGCCCCGTGATGTCGCGACGCCCTGCCTCACTTCCGCAGTATTTCCGCCATGAAATCCGCTCCCTCCCCCTCTCTACGCCGCCTGCTTTCGGTCCTCGCCGCGCTCGCGCTCAGCGTCGCCAATGCGGCCGCCGGGCAGACGCATGTCGTCACGTTCCGCCGGCTCAACGGCACCGTCCTCTCCCGCGTGCAGGTCGAAAACGGCGGCAGCGTCGCCGCGCCGGAGGGGCCTGTGGAGCCCGACCACACGTTCAAGGGTTGGGACCACGGCGACTGGCTCGGCTGCGTGACGAATGACATTCAGGTCTGGGCGCTCTACGAGGGCACGAAGGTCTGGGACGCCGGAACTGGCTACGGGTCGCAGTCCATCGCCGAGCGCGACATCCCGTATTCGCTTGAAGAATACTTCCAAATGTACGACAACATGGCCTGGGCGGACGAGTTCTCGCGCGAGGGCACGAACGACGTCCGTTCCACCTATTGGAACTACGACACGGAAAACCGCAACCAGCTCAACTACGAGACCTCCGGCGACAACCAGAAGGAGATCGACGGCTTTCTCGACATCAACGTCCGGCGCGAGAAGAAGACCCGCCGGGAGTTCGACTGGTCAACCTTTTCGTATAAGACGACCGAATACGACTTCACGGGCGGCGGCCTCAGGAGCAACGGCAAGGTCGCGTTCAAGCACGGACGATGCGAAATCCGCGCCAAGCTCACGCGCCAACGCGGAGCGTGGCCCGCGTTCTGGATGATGGGCAATACCGGGAACTGGCCCGAATGCGGCGAGTTGGACGTCCTGGAGCAACCGAGCGGCGGCGACTGGATCGCGGGGACGTTTCACCTCCCGATGCCGGGCGTCAATGGCGGGTCGATTCCCAACGGGCATCCGACAACGCCGGAGGACGGCGTCCACTTCGGCGACGGCTTCCACCGCTTCGGCACGATCGTCAACGAGCGGGAGGTCGTCTGGTATGTCGATGACCACATCTTCAAGCGCATGGACGTGCGCGATTCGCGCTATTACATGCTCCGCGACCGGCCGCTGTTTATCATCTTCGGCATGGGGCTGCAGTCCAACACCTGGGTGAAGGCGAAGGGCGACGCCCCGGTCAGCAAGGATGACGTCCCGGAGCTGGATGAGCGAGGCGTGGACTTCCTCGTTGACTACTGCCGCATCTTCACGAACACCAACGCTGGCAACACGGCCAGCTACGAGGCCGCACCCGCGCAAGCCAGGCTCTCCGCCCCGGTCACAGCCGCCATTTGGCGCGGCTGGGACATGACATGGGGCCGTCCGGGCTCCGGTGCCTACCAGAACAACATCAACAAAGGCTACACGGAGCGCTACTACATCAAAACGGCACTTTCAGAATACTTCGCCAGAGAGAAGACGGACGTGCTCACCTTCCTCACGGAGCCGACGATCGCGACGAGCGCCAATCGCGCCGAGTTTGACATCCCGGACTACTCGTTCCTTTCCATCAGCGCGAACGCAAACGGGTGGAACAGCAGCGACAACCCGAAACTCGAGAGTGGAAGCTACAGCAACGGTCGCCTCCCGCTCTTCTCCAGTGTGCTGTTCAACTCGAAGCGCTTCTCGGTGTCCAGCTCATGCATTGACATCCTCAAGCTCTCGGACGAACCCGCATTCACGAACTGCTACGCCGTGTGCGCCGATCTCAAGGAGAAGGCGACGGACGCCCGCGTCAAGGTAATCAGCGTGAACGTGATCGCCACGAACGGCGTCGAGACAGCGGGCAGCACCGTAGCGCAGGGTTTCAACACGCTCTTCACGACGCTGGATGCGGTCAAGGACGAGAATGTGATCGTCTTGCTGCAGGGTATGGATCAAAAGCTCCTCAACTACATCAAGGCCCGCGCCGACACCGCGCTGGTCTCGCCATACCACTACTTGGGAAACTACTCAGGGACCCTCACCTACCAGTGCGCCTACGCGACCGCCAGCGTCGCTGCGTCGGCGAAACACCCGGACCCCATTCTGGTCCCGAAAGAGGCACCGTCCGTTTCCTACACGCACAACCCGCAGGCGCTACAGGCAACCGTGACATTTGACGCCCCGATCACAACCGACGACGGCCTCTCCGACACATTCGACGCGGCGACCTACGCAAAGTCGATGACAATTTCCTTTCCGGATTACACCGGCGCGGCGCTTTCAAGCTTCCCGGTGCTGGTGCGGCTCTCGACGGCAATCTCCGGCTTCGACTACACGGGCTTCCTGCTCCCCGATGGCGGAGACCTGCGCTTCACCGACGCTTCCGGCAATGTGATCCCACACGAGGTTGACACGTGGAACCCGGATGGCGAATCAACCGTTTGGGTGAAGGTGCCTCTGCTCACGAAATCGGCGGCCATCACGGCGCACTGGGGTTGCCCGCGCCCTGTGCGACCGGGGGCGGAGGGCGTCTGGGATGGCGACTACGTCGGTGTATGGCATCTGGGCGAGAGCGGGCTTCCGCTCCGCGAGTCGAGCGGTGTCTCGGTTGACTTCACGCGCTCGACCGGCGACAGCGTGGTTTTCGCCGCCGGAGGCATCGTGGGCGGCGCCGTCGATTTCGTGGCCGCAGGACGCACCAACTCCGTCGTCGCGCTCGACAATGCCGCCCTGGAGGGTCTGGCGCGCGGCACGCTGGAGGTCTGGACGAAGCAGGTCTCGCACACGCAGAACGCAGGCATCCTCTCCAAGCGCGCCGGATACAACAGCAACATTTCCTACTTCATCTACGACAACGGTTCGAGCACGGTGCTATGCCTGCCCGGCGACACGATTGGGTCGAACTATGTGTCGTGCGTCTCGACGACTCCTGCGATGAACGCATGGAACCACCAGGCGTTCACCTTCGACACCGCAGCCGCATCGGACAACGCGAAGAGCTATCTCAACGGACTTTCCAAAACGACGGCCACGAAGTCGGTCGCCGCGTTTTCCGGCATTGCCAACCTTTGCCTCGGCGCGATGCAAGGTGGAACCGCAGCCAACTACGTCGGCCAGATCGACGAGGTGCGCATCTCCAAGTGCGTCCGCTCGGCGGACTGGATCCAGGCGACGCACGACACCGTCGCGAAGGCGAACTTCGCCAAGTATGCGGTGGAGGACGCCGCGGCTCCGGCGAAGCTCCCGTTCTCACGCGGCACGAACTGCCGCGGACTGGATGAAAAGCCCTATTCCACATCGCGTTTGGACAACAGTACCTATATCTACGGTCTCGACAACACCTTCCCCGACATCAAGGCAAGGGGGTTCGATTTCGTCCGCTTTTCGGTCGATCTCACCAAATACTACGACACCGCCAATGATGCGCTCATCACCTCCGGCAGCTATAGCATCGCCACCATCGACACGATCATGCAGAAGATGCTCGACGCGGGGCTGTATGTCCATCTGCTGATGGGACGTGTGGACGGAGGCGACCTTGACCTGTCCAACTCCGAACAGAAGGCCCGCTTCAAGAAGGTCTGGCAGCGTGTGGCGGAACGCTATCGGAACTGGTCCGACCACATCGCGTTCGAATTGTGCAACGAACCAAAGGCGAACACGGACGGAACGATTTCGCAGCTCAACACCCTTCTCGCCGAAACCGTGGAGGTGATTCGCCAGACAAACCCGACGCGCCTCATTCTCTGGCCCGTCGCAGATGGAAGCCAGCCCTGGATACTGACCGAGCGCAACGGCTCCTTAGTGAAGCTTCCCGACGACCACAGCAATATCGCGCTTGTGGTCCACGTTTACCACCCCGCCGACTTCACCGGCCAGGGTGCCTCGTGGTCCACGGATTCGAACGGCAATCCCCGCAACTACCATGTGGACCTGACGGATTCCCACCGCAGCACACTCCGCTGGAACCTCAATCAGATCAAGTCCTACATCGACGCCCATCCCGACGTCCCGGTCATCCTGAACGAGTTCGGCGTCATGCTGGGGCTTTCCACCCCGGCCGATGCCACAGAATACCTAAGCACAGTCCGCGGATTCTGCGAGACGAACGGCATCCCGTGGGCGCACTTCGAATACGTCGATTTCAACAACAACATGGGCATGGCATCGCGAAACGGGCCCACGGGGGAATGGCGACAAACGGTGATCGACGCGCTCTTCCCGGATGCCGGGGAGTCGCCCGACCCGCCGACGCCGGATCCCGGAATCGCGCTCTCCGGCGCGACGGCCGAAGCGGGCTTCGCCTGGACGAACGGCACGGCGACGGTGAGCGTGGCCGTCACGAACGGCGTCGCCGTGCCCGAGGGCGCGGTGGTGCGCATGACGGTCTCCGACGCCTCCGGCGCCGTCCTCGGCACGGCGGACCGCGCATGGACCGGCGACGGGGAATACGCCTTCGACACGGCGGAGGCCGTCTCCGGCTCAGCCCTTTCCGGCTACGACTACACGCTCTCGTTCGCGGTGCTGCCGCCTGGGAGCGCGGGCTTCCAGCCCGCGGAGACCTCCGCCGTCCTCCGCCTAGGTTCCGCCGCGCCGTGGTTCTCCGCCGATCCCGCAACGGGCGAGGTCGCGGGTGGCGCCTGGACGATTTCCGACGGCGCCACGTTCGCGGCCTTCGAGAATCGTACCGGCCTTGTGCGGTGCGACGTCGCGCTGCCCCGTTCGACAACGGCCTCGCCCTCCGATCTGCCATCCGCGCTCGCCTTCGCCGCCGCCAACGGCGAACGCGCCGGCCTCGCGCCCGTGGACGAGGGCGATGGGATCGTCTGGCACGGCCTCGTCCTCGAAAACGGCGCGCTCGCGTGGAAGCCCCTTCAAGGGGGAGACGGACTCCAAACCGCCGATTCCGTCATTCCCATTGCCATGGAACTCGACCTCGCCGATTCGTCTGCGCCCCGCGTTTCCTACCTCGCCTGCGGCGAACGCCTTCGCGACGCCTCCGGCGCCGAATGGTTCCCCGCGCCCGGAACCGCCACCGCCGCGGAGGGCGTCTTCGACATCCACGGCAGCGGAAGCGTCGGCGCCTTCGCCGGTTCCGTGTTCGACAAAGCCGTCGCCGAAACGGCGGACGGCACCCGCCACGCCACGCTCGCCGAAGCGCTCTCCGCCGGCGACGCGACGCTCCTCACGAACGTCGAATGGCCCGAGGGCGCGCCCGTCGGAACCACCGCCATCGACCGCGCTGGCCATACGCTCCTCCAGGGCGGCATCGCCGTGGAGGAGGACTCCGTCGTCGTCACGGCCGGCCCCGTCGCAATCGCCGGCCAGGGGACGCTGCGCGTCACCTTCGGCAAGCTCGAATCCGTCGGAATCGCCACCTCGGGACGCACCCCGGCGCAGATCGCCGCCGACCTCTCCGCCGTCGGCGCCAACGGCATCCCGCGCTGGCAGAGCCTCGTCCTCGGCCTCGACCCCGCCAATCCGGACTCCCTGCCGCTGGCCGACATCGCGGTCGATTCCGCCGACGGCGCCGCGACGGTCTCCGACGCCGGCCTCACCGTGGACGAATCGACCGGCGCGACCGTCACGTATCGCGTTTACGAGATTCCCGACCTCGCCGATCCCTCCGCCGACGTTCCCGTCGGCGAAGCCGCCGCGCCGGGCGAGCCCGTCGCACTCCCCGCCGCCGCCGGCGACCCCTCCTCGCGCTTCTTCCGGATCAAGGTCCGGATCGAGCTGCCCTGACGCAGTCCGCGCGTCATCCTGACGCCCGGCTTGCGCCGTCCGAAAGGGGACGGTGCGCGCGGCGCCCACCGCTCGGGAGGTCCGGCGGCGCCGGGCGTGGCCGCCCAACCCTCGGAGAACCCGGCGAAGCGCTGCGCGTGGACGTTCATCCAGTGCGTCGAGAACCGGTCTGGGCGTCATTCCCGCCCGGAGCGGAAGATTGTCGATTTTGCGCTGGACCTCCTGCTCGATTTCCGGCCCGATTTCCCCGCGTCGCTTCACTTCCACCACGTAGGCGGCCTTCGGCGTCTGGATCAGGAGATCGATCTGGCATCCGCGGGACTTCCCGTTGCGGTCTTTGCGCGCGTTTCGGTATGGCGCCGCGGACTCTATTGTCGCGTTGCCGATCCCGATCATGGACGCCACGTCCATCGCGTTGTTGACCACCAGGTTCTCGAACTGCAACCCCATCACGGCGTTCCAGTCCGGAAGGGCCGAAAAGGAGGCGAACCGGTACGCGCCCCTCTCGACCATCGCCTTGCGTCGCGCGAAAACCTCCCGGCGAATCCCGTGTTGCCGAGAATGTTCCGCTTTATCCACGCGGAAACCGAACCGCACACCACGACGATCAGCCTTTCGTGGCGGTGGAACCACGTTTCCCATGCGTTGCGGAGAACGGCTGGGAAATTCGGGTCGCAACCGCCCATCCAGGAAATCTCGTCGAGCAGGACGACCGTTTTCTTCGAATCGTCGATCGCGCGGTCGAGCCAGAAGAAAGCGTCCTTCCAGTTCGGGAGGGAAAGGACGGGCGACGCCGTGAGGCGGGCGAGCGTCGCCGCAAACTCGGCAAGCTGGTCCTCGTTGGTGACCGGATGTTTCGGGTTCGGGGCAAGGCCTTCGAATTCCATGTAGACATCCGCCGCGCGTTTCGCGAACTCGCGGAAAAGGGTCGATTTGCCGATGCGGCGGCGTCCGCGGCAGGCGACAATGGACGAAGTCCGCTTCCGCCAAAGCGATTCAAGATCGTCGAGATAGTCTTTTCTTCCGATGAACATGGCAGGCCTTTCGCGTTGCAACGGTTGCAACCATCCCACAATCGGCCCGACATGTCCAGCGCGAAATTTGTATTTTGCAAATTCCGCGACAACGGCCTTCAGGCCTGGCACGGAGGCCGGAACGGTGCGGCTCTTCTCCCAGCCCGGTTCCACGATGGTGCGGGCGCGGGGCCCGCGCCATTGGAAAACAAGCCGCCGAAGACGGCTTGAGCGCACGGAAATGGCAGGAGGGCCCCGCCGCGCCCGTCAAGAAAAAACTGCAGGTCCGGTGGCGGGAAAACGCGCTTGAAATGTCACTTTTGCGACGGGTCGGGTCCGTTTCGCGGGGCGCGGAAAATCCGCCGGGCGTTCGAGGCGGTCAGTGCTGCCGCTTCTTCGGGCGCGACGCCGAGAACGTCCGCCAGCACGCGCACGGTGTGCACGACGAATGCCGGTTCGCACCTGCGGCCGCGCAGCGGCACCGGGGCGAGGTAGGGAGAATCGGTTTCGACGAGGATGCGGTCGCGCGGCAGCGCGGGGACCGTGGCGCGGAGCGCGGCGGCGTTGCGGAAGGTCAGCATTCCGGAGAGCCCGAACGAGAGGCCGAGGGGCGCGAGCGCCTCGGCGAACTCCGCGGGGCCGACGAAGCAGTGCAGCGAGCCGGCGCGGGCTCCGGCGGCGAGGGCGGGGGAGACGCGCTCGCGGAGAATGGCCACGGTGTCGGCCCCCGCTTCGCGCGAGTGGATCGAGCAAGGGAGCCCGAGTTCCGCCGCGAGCGAGA
>JAFUXX010000417.1 GCA_017476965.1 Kiritimatiellia bacterium
CGCCGTCGCGATCGGCGGCGCGCTCGCCGCGGAGGATCCCGTCGCCGCCCGCGGCGGCGAGTGGGAGAACAAGATCGCGCTCGGCGCGTCGCTCTCCTCCGGCAACGCCGATTCGGCCGGCGCGACGGGCCGCGTCGTCCTCGAAAAGCCGTTCGGCAGGACGCTCTCGCGCCTGGCGCTCGACGGCGGCTACGAGGAGCGCCGCCTGCGCGAATCCGAAACGGGCCGCCGCTACGACGAGCGCACCGCGGGCAACGCCAAGTTTTCCGCCAACCTCAAGCGCCGCTTCGAAGGCTGGTACGCCTTCACCGCGGGCAGCGGCCTGCACGACTCGATGGCCGACGTGCGGTACCGTTTCATGGAAACGGGCGGCGTGGGCACGTTCCTCGCGTACGGTCCCGGACTGCGCTTTTCCGTGGAGGCCGGGCCGGCTTTCATCCAGGAAGCGCTCGGCGGCGCCGGCGGCGACGCGTTCAGCGGCGTCCGCGCCGCGCAGCGCCTCGACTGGAAGCCAGAAGAATCCGGCTTCAAGCTCTGGCAGTCGGTCGAAGGCATAGCGGACGGCGAGGACCGCGGCCGCGCCCTGCTCTCCGCGGAAATCGGCGTGGAAGCGCCGCTTTCCGGCGGATTTTCCCTCGTGGTCAAAGCCGGAATCGACCACGACACCGACCCGGCCGACGGGGCCGAAGGCACCGATTCGAAACTCGGCGCGATGCTCGCGCTTTCGTTCTAGATGGCAAATCCGACGGAAAACACCGGCCCCGCGGCGGAGTCCTGGCGGCGCAAGACCGGCCTCGTCAAGTGGCGCGGGCTCGCGCTCATCCTCGTCGCCCGCAACCTCAAGATCCGCTACAAGGGTTCCGCGCTCGGCTTCTTCTGGTCGCTGCTCACGCCGGCGCTCACGATCCTCATGTACGCGGTTTTCGCGCACATCCTCAAGTTCAATTCCGGCCGTCCCGAGTATTTGCAGTTTCTCGTGACTGGCCTCATCGCGTGGGGCTTCACCGCCGGCACGCTGAACGATTCGCTCTTTTCGATCGCCGGCAACGCCAACCTCGTCAAGAAGGTCAAGTTCCCGCGCGCGATCCTGCCGCTCTCGACGGCGCTTGCGAACGGCGTGAACTTCTGCCTCACGCTCGTGCCGCTCGTGCTCTACCTCGCGGTCACGGGTTCGCTGCGCCCCGCGGGGTTCGCGTGGCTCGTTCCCGCCGCGCTCTTCCAGTTCCTGCTCTGCGCCGGCATCGCGCTGCTCGTCGGCACGCTCAACGTGTTTTTCCGCGACGTGCAGCACGCAGTCGGCATCGGGCAGCTCGCGTGGTTCTTCCTCACCCCGGTTTTCTACGACCTTCCGATGCAGCTCGGCGCCGCGCCGATGCACGGCGCGTGGAAGGGGCTCGTGTTCCTCAATCCCATGACGGGCGTCCTCGCGCTGTGGCGCCGCGGCCTCATGGGAATGCCGTTCGTGCCGGAGGAATGGGCCGGCACGGTTTCGCCTTGGTGGGTCGCGCTCTCGTGCGCGTCGTGCGCCGCCGTTTTCGCGGTCGGCGCGGCGGCGTTGCGTTCGGGAGACGGAAAATTCGGAGACGTGCTGTGAACGCGGAAGAAGACTGGACCGTCGACGTCTCCGGCGTCGTGAAGCGCTTCAAGCTCCGGCCCTCGGCCGGGTCGCTCAAGACCGCCGCGATCGACTTCCTCGCCCGCCGCAAGGCCCGCGAGTTCACGGCCCTCGACGGCGTGACGCTGCGCGTCCGGCGCGGGGAGACCGTCGGCATCGTCGGCGAAAACGGCGCGGGCAAGTCCACGCTGCTTTCCATCGTCGCCGGCACGATGCGCCCGACCGCTGGCACCGTCCGCACCCGCGGCACGGTGAGCTCCCTCCTGGAGCTCGGCGCCGGTTTCCACCCGGACCTCACCGGCCGCGAAAACGTGATGCTCTACGGCGCGATCATGGGCATCCCGCGCTCCACGATGCGGCGGCGTTTCGACGAAATCGTGGAATTTTCCGGCCTGGAGAAGTTCATCGACCAGCCGGTGCGCTTCTATTCGAGCGGCATGTACGTGCGCCTCGGGTTCTCCGTCGCCGTGCAGGTCGATCCGGACATCCTGCTCGTGGACGAAGTCCTCGCCGTCGGCGACGCCGATTTCCAGCGCAAGTGCCTCGCGAAGATGGACGACTTCCGCCGCGCCGGCAAGTCGATGGTCCTCATTTCGCACGACATCGCCACCGTGCGCCGCGTTTCCGACCGCATCGCGTACCTTTCGCACGGCAAGCTGATCGGCATCGGCGACCCGGCCGAAATGTCGCGCGCG
>JAFUXX010000052.1 GCA_017476965.1 Kiritimatiellia bacterium
CGCGAGCGCCGCGAGCGCGGCGAGGCCGCCCGTGAGGTACAGCGAGCGGCCCGTCACGGCCGCCGTCATCGCGAGCAGCGTGGCGTTCATGAGCGCGAACATCCCGAGGTCGCCCTGCGCCACCAGCAGCAGCATCGGCGGCGCCCACAGCACGGCCACGGTGACGAGCACGTTGAGAGGCGGCAGCGGCACTCCGAGGAACCCGCGGCGCAGCCGCTGCCTGTGGCCTGAAAGTATCCCGGCGGCGAAGAGCACGAGCAGCGGCTTGGCGATTTCCACCGGGTTCATGCCGCCGGGCAGGTACTTCGCGCCGCGGTACGCGCGCCCCAGCACGACGATCGCGAGGATCACCGCCGAACCGGCCGCGAGGAACCACGGCCAGAAGCGCTCCAGCCTGTCGATCCTGCGCCGCCGCAGCGCGAGGTACGCGACGAGCATCGCCGCGACGCCGGCGGGGAGGGCCCACTCCGACGGCGTCCGCATCTCGGCCGTGCGGAAGGCTCCGATGCGGAACTGCACCGCGAGGCCCGTGCCGAGCAGCGCCGCCGCGAAGGACGGCACCGCGGGCGAGCCCGCGTACCGCGCGAGGCGGAGAGTCCCCCAGAGCAGCAGGAGCGTCGCGAGAAAAAGCGCGGCCGGAGCGAACTCCGGCCACCCCGGCGCCGCCCCGCCCGCGATCCGCGTCGCCAGCACCGAGAGGTGCAGCGGCGCGAACACGAGCAGCGGCAGGACTACTACGGGAACGAACACCCCGGGAAGAACGCCCGGCCTCCGCTAGGCGGCGGCGGACTTGCGGCCGATCGCGGCGCGCAGGGCGAAGAGCGTCGCGAGCATCAGGACGACCGCGACGGGCAGCGCGACGTGCCACGAGCCGAGGAACGGCGCCACGAGGTACGAGGCGAACGACACCGCCGCGACGAGCAGCGCGTAGGGCAGCTGCGTGTTGACGTGGTCGACGTGGTTGCAGTCCGCGCCGGCGCTCGCCATGATCGTCGTGTCCGAAATCGGCGAGCAGTGGTCGCCGCAGACGGCGCCGGCCATGCAGGCCGACACGCAGATGATCGTGCTCTCCGGCGCGGGGGATGCGGCCAGCACGATCGGGATGAGGATTCCGAACGTGCCCCACGAGGTGCCGGTCGAGAACGCCAGCACGATCGCGATCAGGAAGATGATCGCCGGGAGGAAGTCCTGGAGGCCCGCGGCCGGCCCGTTGATGATCTGCGAGATGAAGACCTTCGCGCCGAGCGAGTCGGTCATCGCCTTGAGGGTCCACGCCGAGCAGAGGATCAGGATCGCCGGGACCATCGCCTTGAAGCCTTCGGGCAGCGAGTCCATGCAGTCCTTGAACGAGACCACGCGGCGGCAGAGGAAGTAGGCCACCGCGAAGACGATCGTCACCGCCGAGCCGTAGACGAGGCCCACGGAGGCATCCGAGGCGGAGAACGCCTCGACGAAGTTGCGGTAGGCGTCCTTGTTGTCGGCGTCGAAGAACCCGCCGGAGTAGATCATGCCCACGACGCACGCGGCGACGAGGAACGCGACCGGGACCACGAGGTCGTAGACGCGGCCCTTCGGGTTGGCGTTCTTGAACTCGTCCGCGCCGAGCGCGCCGAGGTCGCCCGCGAGGGCCCTTTCCTCGTGCCGGCGCATGCCGCCGAAGTCGAAGCCCGCGATCGCGACGAAGAAGAGCGTGACGATCGTGAGGATCGCGTAGAAGTTCCACGGGATCGCGTTGATGAAGAGCGAGAAGCCGCTGTCGGCGCCCGCGCCCTTTGCGAAGCCGGCAACGGCCGCGGCCCACGACGAAACCGGCGCGATGATGCAGATCGGGGCGGCCGTGGCGTCGATGAGGTAGGCGAGCTTGGCGCGGGACACCCTCTTCGCGTCCGTGACGGGCTTCATCACGGAGCCCACGGTGAGGCAGTTGAAGTAGTCGTCCACGAAGATCAGCATGCCGAGCACGACGGTGCACGCCTGCGCGCCGACGCGGCTCTTGATGTGGCTTGCCGCCCAGCGGCCGAACGCGGCGGAGGCTCCGGTCTTGTTCATCATCGCCACGAGCGCGCCGAGCAGCACGAGGAAGACGAGGATGCCGATGTTGTAGGAGTCCGCCACGGAACTCACGTAGCCGTCGGAGAAGACGTGCACCACGGTCTGCTCGAAGGAACCTTTCGCCCAGATCAGCCCGCCGGCGAGGATGCCGAGGAAGAGCGAGGAGTAGACTTCCTTGGTGACGAGCGCGAGCGCGATGGCGAGCAGCGGCGGGAATACCGCCCAGAACGTGCCGTAGGCCGGACGCTCGACGCGTATCGTGGCGAGCGCCTTCTCGACGTTTTCCTTGAACGCGGGATCGTTCTGCACGTTGTCCGCGTAGCCGTCGACGTACTCTTGCGCGGCACCGGCGTCCGAGAGGTCGGGCGCGTCGGCGGCGGCTTCGGCGACCGCTTCGGCGGCCCCTTCTTCGGGCGCCACGGCGGCTTCGGCGGCGAAAGCGCCGCCTGCCGTGAACGCGAACGTCGCGGCGATGGCCGCGATTGCTGCTGTCTGGCGTAGTTTCATGGAGGAGTTTCCGGTTGGATTCCAAAATCGCCCGCGGACGCCGTTTGCCGTTTCGTCCGCCGCCCGCCCGGCGCGTCCGCTTCCGCGGGTCTTCCCGCGGCGGTGCGGCCGGGCGGACAAACGCGGCCAATTCTAACCGCACGGCCCCGCCCCGGTCAAATCGGTTCCGGGGTTGCGCGGAAAAAAAGATTTTGCGATACTTGGCCCCGCCAGACAAACGGTTCCCAGATGCTTTCCTTCTACCTCAAGTCCAAACTCCACCGGATCCGGGTTACGGACGCCCGCCTCGATTACATGGGCAGCATGACGTTCGATCCGGATTTCCTCGACGCCGCGGGCATCGCCCAGTTCGAGAAGATCCTCGTGGCCGATCTCGAAAACGGCGAGCGGTTCGAAACCTACGCCATCGCCGGCGAGCGCGGTTCCCGCGTTTGCTGCCTCAACGGCGCCACAGCCCACAAGGGCCGCCCCGGCGACCGCGTGATCGTGTTCACTTTCTGCGCCCTGACGCCAGAGGAGGCGGCCGGGCACGAGCCCCGCGTCGTCGTGTTCGGCGACGGCAACGAGATCCTCCGCAAGTCCCCGGTTTGACCAACCCCAGCCGCAAGCCATGCAAATCCCGATCGAATCGATAACCGTTCCCGAACGCGTCCGCCGCGACCTCGGCGACCTCCAGCCGCTCATGGACAGCCTCAAGCGCGTCGGCCAGCTCAACCCGATCGTGATCTCCCCGGCCTACGAGCTGATCGCCGGGCACCGCCGCCTCACCGCCGCGTCCAATCTCGGGTGGAAGACGGTGGACGCGACCGTCGTCTCGGGGCTCGACGAGGTCCGCCGCCTCGAAATGGAGCTCGAGGAGAACGTCTACCGCAAGGATTTCACTCCCGACGAGGTGCTGGAGGGCTGGAAGAAGCTCGACCGCCTCCGCCACCCCTCCGCGGTGCGCCGCGCCGGCCGCGCGGTGCGCAAGTTCTTCTCCAAGCTCGCGTTCTGGAAGCGCCGCGCCCGCAACGCCGAGGCCGCGCTCGCCGCCGCCCAGCCCCCGCCCGGGGCGGACGCCCCCGCCGCGGCGGAGGCCGAGTCCGACCAGCCCGATTCGGCCGGCTAGCGCCGCCGCGCGCCGCGATGGACCCCGAAGCCTGCGACC
>JAFUXX010000009.1 GCA_017476965.1 Kiritimatiellia bacterium
GGCGCCACCGGCTGCATCGGCGGCATTGCCGCCGTTTGCCGCATCTGCGGAATCGGCGGCGGTTCGTCCGGCACCGGAATCGCGCAGAGCGTGGGCTCCACGTCGTCGTCCGGGAAGAAGCCGAGTTCGTCGGCGCGCGTCCATCCGGCGAGTCCGGAGCGCCACAGGAGCGTGTCGCGGCGGACGTAGCCCTTCTGCGCCCGGAGCCTGATGCCCGCTTCGTCGATCGGCCCGTGCTTCGACCGGCCGTTGGTGTAGTACCACTGTGTCATTTGGAATCAGAAGAGAAGAGGGAACGCGAGCTCGATCCACGCTCCGGCCGCGATCGCGATGCCGAACGGGATTTCGCGGCGTTTTTCCTTCGGGACGAAAACCGGGAAAACGAGCGCCAGCGCGAGTCCGCAGACGGAAACGAAAAACAGCGTCTCCACCGCCCGGGCGATTCCGAAAAAGCATCCGACGGCGAACAGGAACTTCACGTCCCCCGCGCCGGCCGCTTTCAGAAAGAACGGAACGAGCAAAAGCGCGGCGCAGGCCGCGCCGCCTTCGAGCGACGCCAACGCTCCTCCCGCTCCGCCGGCCGCCGCGGAAAGCGCGACCGCGACCGCCGCGCCGCCGAGCGTCAGCGCGTTCGGCAGGCGGCGGCTCCGCAGGTCCCACGTCGCCAGCGCTACGAGCCAGGCGGAAAAGAGAATCGCGAAGGCGTATTCCATCGCGGCGGAGGGCTACTCTCCGGCGCCGGAGTTCCCGTAATTGGCCGTGGTGTCGCCCGTTTGCATTGCCGCGTCCACGGCGCCGTCGTTGGCGTCGTAGTTCTGCTGCGCCATTTCCGAAGCGCCGGTGGCGTTGCCGACAACGGCCTTGTTCATGACTCCGAATTGGTTGCGGATGTTCTTTCCGAAGAGACTGATCGCCGCGACGGCGGCGGCGACGACGAGGACGCCGATCACGACGTATTCCATCATGACCATGCCGCGTTCTTCGCCGGCGAGCCGGCAGAGCGCACGCCCGAGGAGAGTTGATTTGGCGCGCTTGAGCGCGTGGATGCTTGGCTTTTTCATTTTGTCGTTCTCCGGTTGTCTGTTGGAGGTTTTTGGAAAAAATCACGGAATCGGAATCGCGATCGCGCGGTGGACGAGCCTCGTGCGTTCGGCCCACACGGCGCCGAGCCCGACGTACCCTTCGCGGAAATTGAAGAATCCCGAAATCGGAGTGCCGTCGGAGGCGAACTCCGCCTTCTGCATGAAGACCAGCATCACGACCGCGACGAAACACGTCACGACCGCGTACTCCATCAGCACGGTGCCGGAATCTCGCGCGAGAAGTTTCACGGTCCGCGCGCTCCTTCCATTGCGGAAAGTTTTTTCAGCGATTCGGTCCACGCCTTGTCGTCCGACGGAATCGCCATGTCGAAGATTTCCCTCCATCCGGCCGCTGGTGCGGTCTCCCCGGAGTTGACGGCCGAGAAAACCTTCCAGATTTCCTCTTGGAGGGCGTTGAACGAGGTGCCCAGGCTTTTCGCCTTGGATTCCGGTGCGTTGCCGGAAAGCAGCAGCGAAACCGCTTCCCCGAGCAGTTTCGCCCTCTCGCCGCCCGCGTCCTCGCACGCGTCGGCGAAGTCTTCCACCCAGACCTCCACCCGGGTCAGCTGGCGCGAAACGAAAGTCTCCGCTTCCGCGCACATGTTGCGGCCGCCTGGAACTTCCACCGTCCGGACGAGCTTCACCATGCCGGAGGCGCGGTCTCCGGCGAACCTGTCGAAACTGCGCAGGGTGGAAAGTCCGTCCCGCAAGTCCTGCACCACCGTCCTCCACTCGCGTTTCGAGGGAGCCTTTCCGATCTTGTCGTACTGCGCCGCCGCCCAGGACTGGCTCCGCCCGTGGCGCAACTCTCCGAGATACGCGGAAAGGGCCTCCGCCCCGACGAAACGGTCGTATTCGCAAACCGGACCCGACTCGGAAACGAACGGATCCGGCGCGCCGACCGGCACGAAACGCCGCACGCCGGCCGCGAGCGCGTCGTCGGCGAGTCCGGAAAAAGCTTCCGGCGCCTTGCCGGTGCGGAAATCGAAGCCCTTGCCCGCCAGTCCGTCCAGGCGCGACTTCCACTCGTCGCGGACAGGCCCGAGGAGCTCGGCGTTTTTCCGTTCGAGAAATTCCCGGTACCTCTTGACCTCGGTCCACGAATCGGTGACCGTCCTGTCGGGAAACGGCAAATCTTCGCACACGGAGTCGAAACGCGTTTCGGCGACGCGCATCAGGTTGGTCTCGACCGCCCCCTCCGCGGCGACCAACCCTTCGAGCGGTTGCCGCGCGGCCGTGGCGCAGACCTCCACGGCCTTGGAGAAAAACGGCTGCGGACGCGGGGCGGGAGTGCCGCCGCCGAAAGCGACTTTTTTCTCCGCCTGCTCGCGGCCGCGCGCGGCATTCGCCGCCAGCAGCCCGTCCAAGGCTGCAGCGGCCCTGCGGGCCGCGTCCGGCTCCGGATCGCGATCGTCCGCCGGCACGAGCGAACCGAGTATCGCGGAAACCTTGGCCAGTTCGTTCGTCTCCTCGCGGAATTCGGCCAGAAGCGCGGCCGTCTCGGAAACTATCGGGCCGGCCCATTTCCGGATCTCCGGATCCGGCGCGTCGGAAAGCGCGCCGGAGAGCTTGTCTGCCGCTTTCGCGAATCCCGCCGTTTCCTTGGCACCGTCGCTCGACCAGTCGCGTCCCGCAATGTAATCGCGGGCGTCGACGAATTCGTTCACGAGCTTCTGCACCGCTTCGGCTTCGCGCTTCGCGACAGGTGCGTTGGCGGCGTTCCAAGTCCACGACGAAAGCCGGTTGAACTCCTTCCGCGCGGATATCCACCTGCCTTTCTCGAGCAGTTCGCGCACTTCGCGCCACGCGCAGATCGTATTGGTCCAGGCGCAAAACTTTTCGCGGTCGTCTTTGATGTCGCCGCGGTACAAGTCCGCCTGCCGTGCGTTTTCCGCGAGGTCGAGGAATTCGAACGCCGGCGAAAAGTCGGTCTGGTCGACCGTCCACTTTTCGGTCTCGCCGCGCGCGAGCGCCAGGAACTTCCTGGCATTGGTGCGGGCGAGGTTCCACGTCGAAAACGCCATCGCCGCCACGGCGACCGTCCCGGCGGCGACGAGGAGCTTGCGCCCGGCCCTGGCGCGCACGTGCACCGCGTCCTTGTCGAGGAAACGGAACTCGTAGTGCGCGACGCCGACCACGTCGCCGTCCCGCAGGAGCCGCTCCTTGCCTGCGGCGAGAGGAGCCCCGCCGACGGTGGTTCCGTTGCGGCTTCCTGCGTCCTTGATCCAGCACGATCCGTCCTTGCGGATGGAAAGCACGGCGTGGCGGCGCGAGACCACGGTGTCCGCGCAGAGTATGTCGCACGACGGGTCCGAGCCGATGGAAATTTCCTCTCCGGCCCCGACGCGCAGCTCGACGGCGTCTCCCGCGTCGGGCCCGTTGAGCCGCTCCAACCTGTGGAATTCCTGCCCTCCCGACGCCGCGGCGCGGACCGGTTCGACGGAAATCTTGCAGGCTCCGAGCAGCACGACGTCTCCGGGAGCGAACCGGTGCTCCCGCACCCTTTCGCCCTTGAACTGGATCCCGTTGCGGCTGCCGAGGTCGCGGATGACGAGCGCGCCGCGCTTGACGGACAGCTCGGCGTGTTTGGCCGAGAGCGTGCCGTCGATCCCGGCGGTGCACCAGTCGCACTCGCGGCTGCGCCCGACGACGAGCGGACGCGCGGCGAACGCTTCCGGGCCGGCCTCGTACAGTATCCGGCCGTCCATTTCGAAAACGGCGTTCCACGCCCCTTGCGGACGCCGCCCGCCGCCCGCCGCGGCCTTTCCTCCGAATGCCGTCATCCCGACACGGTCCCCTCTATCTCCACCAGACGCGGCGCCTCGCCAGCGCTCCCCACTGCTCCGATGCATCGGGGAACACCTTGCGGACGAGCGCGTCGATTTCCTTTCTCTCCTTGTCGCCCTCGCGGCCGGTGATGGCGGCCAGCGATTGCCTGCGCGCCATGTACCCGCGCCAGGCGAGAGACTTGCGGTCGCGGAGTTTCACGAGTTCGGTCATGGCCTCGCCGCGGATGCGTTTCTCCTCCGCTCCGGCACCGGGTTTCGACGTCGCGACAAGCACGTTGCGCAGGCGCATTTCGAGCGCCGGCCACTCCGTGCGGGATTCAGCCGCGAGCCGTTTGGAACAGTTGCGCAGCTCCTTTCCCGGATCGTTGCACCCGGCTCCGGCCGCGCCCTCCCACTGCGAATCGGCGAACTTGCCGTCGTCGTCGGCCCAAATGAACATGGCCGAGGGCTCGAGCATCGCCTTCACTCGTTCGCGTTCCGTTTTCTCTACCTCGCGCCGGACCTCGCAGCACGTCGTTCCGAATCGGAAAAACGACACGACTCCCCACACCTGCTTGCCGTCCTCCTTCCTGCTGCGCCAGTATTCGCGGCGCGAACACGGGACGCCGTGGTGCAGCCCCCCGGCTCCGCCGAAGAAGTCTTCTTCCGGCAGCGGGATCATGCCTTCGACGGCGGCCGCCATTTCCTCCGACTTCTGGAGATGGCGCAAGAACGTTTCGTCGCGCGTTTCGGAAAGCGACTCGGGATCGTCGAACGCGATGGCCGTGACCCACAGCGTCACGTCGCCGTCGCGCCCGATCCGGGTTTCGGCGTCGATCCTGCGGCCGTTCTCGGTTTCGTGCGCCTCCGCCGGCCCGGAATTCGTCGGCCATGAGATGCCGAACGATCCCGGAACGGTTCCTCCGGTCATCACGGCCCTGGTTTCCCACGGCCTTTTTTCGACGATGACCAGTTCGGGTTTCTTCGACGACATCCAAGCCGCGAATCCCGCGAACGCGCCGATCGCGATGGCGAAGGCCACCACGCGCGAAACGGTTTTTCCCGACCTTTTCTTCCGGAACGTCTCGCGCATCGCCGCGAGTTCTTCGGCCGAAACCGCCTGGGTCTGCAAAACCTGCGTTTCGCCGTCGCCCGGCGCTTCTGTTCCGGTTTCCACGCCGGAATCCGGAGATGCGGGAGCGTGGAATATGGAAGTCTCGCCGCGGCCGCCGCCGAACCGCGTCGCCGCGGTGAGAGACGCCGGGCTCGTGCCCGTCTCGTCCCCGCCGAACCGCGTCGCCGCGGTGAGCGACGCCGGGCTCGTGCCGGTTTCGGAACCGAGCGTGGCGGTGAACTGGCCGGGGATGGCCCCCGTTTCGCCGTCGTCCGCGGCGGAGTCGTCGACCACGCGAAACTCCAGATGGTCGCCGAGGCAGACCGTCGTCCCCGCCTGGGCCGCGAAAACGGAGCCTTGGCTTTGGCGGACTCCGTCCGCGACCGTCCTGTGCGCGCTGAGCACGGTCACGGCGAGCGCGTCGCCGGCCGGCATCACCGAAACGTGCTTTCCGGAAACGTCGGCTTCCTTCGGGCGCGCGTCGCATGAATGCGAGCGCCCGACGGACACGCCGGCCGGCCCCACGGGAAAGCGGCGCCCTGCGAGAGAACCTTTGACGAACTGGATCGAGAGGGTCATTGCTCCGGAAATCTCCTTGTCGGTGCGTCAGCCTTTCGCAGCTTTCCACCGCAGCCAGACCGGCGTGAAGACCATCACGCAAACGGCCGGCATGATGAACACGGCCATCGGAAGTATCATGATCGACGCCGCCCGCGCCGCTTTCTGCTCCGCCACGTGGAAGCGCGCGCGGCGCATGTCCTCGCCCTGCATCCGCATCGTGCCCGCGAGCGACGCGCCGATTTCCATGCCGTGCGCCACGGCGTCCACGAACGACGTGAACTCCGGTGTCTGGACGCGTTCGGCCATGTCCTTCAGGGCTTCGACGCGGCTTTTGCCGAGCTCCGCTTCGTGGAGCGTCTGCGCGAATTCTTCGGCAAGCGGATTCTTGAGCCCGAGTCCCGCGTAGTACCGCATCGCGGCGTTGAAGTCGAGCCCCGCGTGCATCGCGGACCCGATGAGGTCGATCGCGAACGGAAGGCCGCGGATCATCTCCGTGCGCCGGTTTTCGGCTTTGCTCTGGAGCGCGGTCGGAGGGAAGAACCACCCGCAGAAGGCGGAAAGCGCGCCGAAGGCGAGACCTGCTTTCGGATTGCCGGACGCGGCGAACAGGACTAGCCCGGCAATCGCGCCGGCAAGCGCCAGCGCCGCCTGCGCGCCGAAAACGGACTCCGGCGACATCGGCACCGCCGCGAGCAAGAGCTGTTTTTTCAGGACCTCGGTGCGGCGCGGCCGCATCGACGCGAGCGGCGCGCCGAAAACCTGCGAGCTCCAGACGAGAACCGGGAGCAGGAAACCGAACGGCCCCCGCAGCACCGCTTTTTCCGGATAGTCCGCAGGATTCACGCGCGGCATCCTGACGAACGAATCGACCGCCAGGAACGGGACGAACACGCACGCGAAAGACATCGCGAAAAGCAGCAACTTGGCGTCGTCCATGTCCTACACCTCGATTGTCACGATCCGCTTGATGATCAGGAACCCGATGGAAACCCAGACCACGTCGAACGCGACCGCGGCGCGTCCGGCCACGGTCGTGACGAGCGGCAGCATGAGCGGCCTGTCGATCAGGAAAAGCAGGATGAACACCGCGAGCGGGGCGAGCGACATCGCGACGGCCTCGAAGCGCCCTTGCGACGTCATCGTCTTGAGTTTCTGCTGGAACTCCACGCGCCCGCGGATCATCTCCACCATCTTCTGCAGCACTTCCGCCAACGATCCTCCGGCCTGCTGCGCGAGCCTGATGGAGCCGACGAGCAGCGACAGGTCTTCGCACGGCATTCGCGCGCCCATGCGCGCCAGGGCGTCCGGCAGGTCGAGACCGAGGCGGTACTCGCGGAGCACGGTCTGGATTTCGTCCGCTATCGGCTGCGGGAGCCGTCCGGACACCGCCTCCAGCGCCGCCGGCAGCGCCTGCCCCGAGCGCAGGCCGCTTTCGAGGCCGACCGCCAGTTCCAGTATCTGCGACTCCGCAAGTTCCCTGCGCTTGCTCTCTTTGCGGCGCAACCACCAACCCGGCGCGAACGCCCCGGCGGCGGCCGCCGCCACCGCGAACACCAGGCCCTTGGCGAATCCCGCGCCGGCGAGCGCGGCGGCGACGAACGCCGCGGCGAACGCGGAAAAACCGCAGCGCAGCCTGGCTTTCGCGAGATCGACGGGCGTCACTCCGCGTCCGTACGGGGAACCGGCGCCGTTTTCGGGCCAGGTTTCCGCAGCGGCCTTCCCGGCCGCTTCCATGACCGCCGCCGAAACCGTGGAAATCGCGATCCATCCCAAAGAGACGGTCGCGGCGAACACGAGAGAGAGGACGAACGGGTCCGGCATTTTTGCATCCTAGTTTTTCGGAACGAACACGGACATGTCCAGCGACAGCGTTCCGCTTTCGCGCAGGCGGTCCACGAAGTACGGGATGTTGCCGGTGGCCGTGTGGAACCCTTCGACCTTGCCGCCTTCGCCGATGCCGGTCTGGCGGAACGCGAAAATGTCCTGCATCGTGATCACGTCGCCTTCGCGGCCCGTCACTTCCGTGACGTTCACGACCTTGCGGGAGCCGTCCGGGAGGCGGGTCTGCTGGACGATGAGGTTCACGGCGGAGCAGATCTGCTCGCGGATCGCGGAGCTCGGCAGGTCGAAGCCCGCCATCATCACCATGTTTTCGAGGCGCGAGAGCGCGTCGCGCGGGGTGTTGGCGTGGAGCGTGGTGAGCGATCCGTCGTGGCCCGTGTTCATGGCCTGCAGCATGTCGAGCGCCTCCGCGCCGCGGCATTCGCCGACGATGATCCGGTCCGGGCGCATGCGCAGGCAGTTCACCACGAGGTCGCGTATCGCCACGCGCCCCTTGCCTTCGATGTTGGCCGGGCGCGCCTCCAGGCGCACGATGTTGCGGTGGGAGAGCTTGAGCTCGGCGCTGTCTTCGACCGTCACCACGCGTTCGCCGCGCGGGATGAACTGCGAAAGGACGTTGAGGAGCGTCGTCTTGCCGGAGCCCGTGCCGCCGGACACCACGATGTTCTGCCTGTTGCGCACCGCGCATTCGAGGAACGCCGCCATCTCCGGCGTCATGCTCCCGAACTTCACGAGGTCGTCCGTCGTGAGCTTCTTGTCCGAGAACTTGCGCACGGTCATGGACGACCCGTCGAGCGCGAGCGGCGGGATGATCGCGTTGACGCGGGAACCGTCCGGCAGGCGAGCGTCGACCATCGGCGACGCGTCGTCCACGTGGCGCCCGAGCGGCTCGACGACTCGGCGGATGATCTGCAGGAGGTGCTTTTCGTCGAAGAACCGCACGCCGGTCTCGAAAAGCAGGCCCTTGCTTTCCACGAAAATGCGGTCCGGGCCGTTCACCATGATTTCCGAGACGTTCGGCGAGCGCAGCATGGGCGAAATCGGGCCGTAGCCGACCAGCTCGTCGAGGAGCGCCTGGCGGAAAACGTCGTACGGGATGTCGGATGGCAGCTCGTGGCGCTGCTCGCGGAGCGTCTGGTTCAGGCACTCCTCCAGTTTCGGCAGGAGCGTTTCGTCGGACGTGAGGTCGAGCGCGTCCTCGGAAAGGTTCATCTTCTCGAGGATTCTGGCGTGGAGGCGGCGCTTGAGCGCCATCGTGTCCTCGCCGCACATGAGCGCCGCGTCCTTGAACTCTTCGCGCAAGGCCGCTTCCTTCCCGTCAATCCGCCCTGAAGGGGCGGCCGGATGGTTGGGAGCGGCAACCGGTTTGGCGGGCGCGGCGGGCTTCGCCGCAACGGGAACCGGCGGCGGAGGATTGGCGGCCGGAACCGGCGGCGGAGGTTCCGCGGCGGACGCGCGCCCGGCTCCGGCTTCGGCGAAAACGAATTCCGAGTCGCCGATTCGGATCACGTCGCCGACGGCGAGCGCCACGGCACCCTCGGCGCGTGCGCCGTTCACGAACGTCCCGAAGCGGCTTCCAGTGTCCTCGACGGCCACCACGCCGCCGATCGAGACGAATCTCGCGTGGCGGCGGGATGCGTGGGCGTCCGTCAACCGTATCGCGGCATCGACGCTCCGCCCCGCCGCGAGGTCGAAATCTCCTGGCGGAAGGGGAACGTCGCCGGAAGCGGAACGAAGCAGGTACCGCGGCATTCGACGGACTTTCGGAACGGGGGGAGGCGGCTACCAGACGAACCAGTTGAGCCACGACCAGAAGCCGTGGTACTTGGCGTTCCGCTCGCGCTCTTCCTCGATGCGCTCCTTGTTGGAGCGGTTGGCGTCGTAGGAGATGTCGCGCAATTCGGAATTGGGAACCATCGGCTCCTCGTCGTCGCGCACCTTGCGGATGCTGACGAGCACGCAAATGGCATCGTCCTCGTTGCGCTCCTCTTGCTTGGCGACGAACCAGTTGAGCACCGGGACGTGGCGCAGGACGGGGGCGCCGCTCGGAACGGTGGTACCTTCGGAAAGCCTCTCGAAACCGGCCACGGCCACGGTCGATCCGAGCGCGCAACGGACGGTCGGAGAATAGGAATCCTTCTTCTGGTCCACGATCGTCGTCCCGGCGACGCTCCTGAAATCGGGATAGCCGAAGAGCTCGAAATCGACGTCGACTTCCGCGGCGTCCGCCGAAATGCGGCGGGAATTCTTGTTGACGATCTTGAAACCGTAGTCGTAATCCTGCGGCTGGGGGGCCTCGCCCTCGCCGGAAGCGGGCGGCGTCACCTTCATCGAGCCGCCGAGGTGGAGCGTCTTGCCCGCGTCGCCGTTGGCGTGGAACCGGATCGTGCCCTGCTGGCGCTCGCGGATCACGCCGTTGTCGGCAAGCATGTTGATGGCGGAGTTCAAGTCTGCGTCGATCCTGAAATTCTCGGCGGACTTGTGCCGCCCGGTCAGGAAATCGTAAAAACCGTTCCAGAGGAATCCGACGTTAAGACCTTCCTTGCTGCGCTCGATTTTGTGGCCGGCGGACTTCGAAACCTTGAGGAAAGCGACGCCGAGTTCGAGGAGCGAATCGTCGACCGTGACGGCAACCACGGCCTGGGCGATGGTGGACTTGGCGGCGTCCTTCGGCTCGCCGACGATTTTGAGCCAGGGTTTGCCCTTGAGGACGCGGACGATCTTGTCCACGTCGGAAGCGGCGTAAACCGTGCCGGAGAAGTTGAGGACATTGCCGGAGTACGTCATGGACACCTGGCCGTCGGACGGCTGCTCGCCCTTGGCGGCGAGGCGGATCCCGGCCGCGACGAGATCGTCGCGCAGGCCGTCGATCGTGGAGGCGTCGACCGCGAACTCCACGTCGTCGTCGATCAGCCCCTTGAACGCCGACAGCCCGCAGATGCGCTCGTAGCGCGCCCAGTCGGACGGGTTGTGTATCGTGCCCGTCGCGACGATCTTGTCGCCCATCTTCGAGCAGCGGAGGCCGAGCGGCTTGATGCGGCTCTCGAACATGGGGAGCACTTCGTCCACGCGGTCGAGGATTTCGATCGTGACGAGGGTTGCGCCGCCGGACGGCGACTTGAATTCGACCTGGCTCGTGCCCTTGGCGCCGACCGCGGTCGCCACGGCGAACGTCGCGCCCTTGGTCATCGTGACGGAAACGGCGTCGCGTCCGGAAATCTGGTTGTAACTCGACGGGGCGAAGTCGAAATCGATCGTCACGCTGTGCCCTGAAGCCACGGAGAAGAATTTCGTTTCAGTCTCGGCGGACGCCCGCAGCGCGGGCACGAGAAGCGCCATGATGGCGAATGTCCTGAACGCTCTTTTCATTTCTGTTGTGTCGTTTTTCTGAATTCGTGAAAGGGTTGCCCTGCGGGTCGCGGCCTCCTGGCGCGGTTCAATCCTTGGAAGAGAGTTTGAGTTTGTCCACCGTCAGGTCTTCCCACGAGACGCTGCCGCCGACCCCGACGTCCATGTTGGACATGTCGTCGGTGCGGCGCAGGAGCGGGTACAGCGGGAAGTTCTGCGACGCGGTGACGAGCTGCAGGGCCTTTTCCGGCGGGGCGGAAACGAGAATCGACCCGTTGGAGACGTCGAGAACCTTTTCGCACGGGAACAGCACCGACAGGCGGCGCTCGGTGCGGTAGCGGTACTTGCGCGTTTCGTCCGTCTCGCCCGTTTCTTCCCTGACCTGCACGTTCTGCATGGCGGCGATCGCGATTTCGTCGTTGGGCTTCAGGTGCGACATCAACGGCGAATCGCGGAACTTCACGGCCACGACGAATTCTCCGACGCCGACGAGGTCGGACTGCCCGGCGTCGGTCTGCAGGTCGTCGTACAGGATCGGGGAACCCTTCGGAATTGCGTGGGACGTCTTGAGCCCCGATATCCGCGGTATGTCCGACGCCGGAATGTGGCGCCCGGGCAGATACGCCTTCTTCGATATCGACGTCGGTTTGCACTCGCCCTTCGAGATGGGCTTGTTCTTCTCGATCTTGACGCTGGCGAAAACCACCATTTCGGTGTCTTCGTTTTTGCCCGAAGCCCGGTTCAGGGACTTGTTCACGGAAAATGCCGCCGCAAGGCCGAGGAGGACGGCCAGGACGAGCGGAATGGTGTTTTTCATGGTTTGCGTTTTCCGTTTTCCCGGCGGCGTGGCGGCGCGGGCGCCGCGCCGCCGGGGGTTGGTTCCGAGATTTCGCCTTTACTTCGCGGCCTTGTCGGCCTTCGCCTTGGCGGCGGCTTCGGCTTTGGCTTTCGCTTCGGCCTCGGCTTCGGCCTTGGCTTCGGCCTTCGCCTTGGCGGCCTCTTCCTTCTGCTTGGCCTTCGCCGCCTTTTCGGCGAGCTTGGCCTGCTTCCTGGCTTCGGCTTTCTCGGCCTTCGTCTTCGCGGCTTCGGCCTTGGCCGCTTCCCGCTGCGCCTTTTCCTCCGCCTTCTTGGCTTTCTCCTCGTCGGTTTCGGGTTTGGCGGTGCGAGTGTAGATTTCGTCGTGCTTCGTCACTTCCGAGAGACCGCTCTCGAAGGAGGAGAGCACGTAGTCGCCGTTGCCGTAGAGCCAGTCTTCGAGGAGCGTGGTGTTCACCGCGTCGTCCACGACGGGCTGGAAGCGCAGCGTGTCGAGGCGGAGGTAGTCGACCGAACCGATCGACGCCGCTTCGCTCACGTCCATGTCCGTGTGGACGAACACGGGCGAACCGAACACGCCCTGCTTGCTCTTGAGTTCCGGCGTCTCGACCGTGAACGCCTCGGCGCGGTGGATCTTGCGCGTGATGTCCGGGTTGCCGTCCAGCACCTGGCCGTTGATGATCACGAGACCGGGCACCTTCTGGCCGTTTGCGCCGGTGTAGCCGTTCCAGATCGAATACACCTTGTCGGCCGGGGCGTTGGCGACCACGTAGACGTAGCCTTCCTTGTCCACGACCGCGAGACCTTCGCCCTTGGAGCCGTGGCCGGAGAGCGAGCCGCTCTTGAGGTCGAGCTTGCCGCCGACGTCGAGCTCGATGTGGCCGGAGCCGTCCGCCGAAATCTGGCCGATGTGGCCCGCGACGTCGAGCGTCATGTCGCCGCCGGATTGGATGTTCACGCCTCCGCCCGCGGGGACGAGACGGCCGTTTTCGCCGAGGTTCGGCGCGGAGAGTTCCAGATCGCCCGAGGCGGCGATCCTGCCGACTCCGACCGTGCCCGCCGCGGTTTCCTTGACGTACACGTTGCGCCCGGAAACGTCCTTGAGCGTGCCGCCCTGCGTCTTGGTGACGATTGGGGCGGACGGGGCGCCGATGTCGCCGGACGCCTTCATCGTCAGGGACTTGGTCGCCACCTCGCTGCCGTTGTCGCGGATCGAGCCGCGGGCGTCGAACGTGGCGTCGGTCGCCGTGACCTTGCCCATGTCGATGTTGCCGGCCGTGACGTCCGCGCTTCCCGCCGCCATCGTGTCGAACTTCAGGTCGCCCGTCTGGCTTTGGAGCTTGCCGTGGACGTCGAACGCCTTGACGTCGGCCTTGCCGCCGGCCTTGATTTCCGCGTCCGCGCCGGCCTTGATCTTGTCCTTCGCGGCCAGCGTGGAACCGGTGTCGAGCTCGAGTTTCTTCCCGGCCTCGATCGTGTCGACGTCCGTCTTGCCGCCCACGTCGAGCGTGAGGTTGCCGGACGCCTTCGTTTCCTTGACGGTGTAGTCGCCGCCCTGCGTGACCGTGAGGTCGGCGTTTCCGTTGGCGGAGACCTTCGCGCCGGAAATCCCGGAAGCTGCCACCGCCACCTCGTCCGCGGCCTTGAGGCCGTCGGCGCCCACCGACACGCCGCCGGCGGAAACCGTCGTGGCGCCGAGGACGTTGACCTTGCCCGCGACGTCGATCTTCACGTCGCCGCCGGTGCTTTCGGCCGCGAGGTTGATGGAAGAACCGACGTCGGTGATGACGATGTCGTCCTTGGCCTTCACGGCGGCGTTGCGGGCAACCTCGATCTTGCCGTCCGCCTTCACGCTCTTGCCGGCTTCCGCGCCGAAGTCCTTGGTGGTCACGGCCGCGCCGGAAGCGACGGTCGCGTCGCCCTTGTCGGCCTTCAGCACCGTCGCGCCGTTCTTGGCCGCCACCGTGCCGTTCACCGTCACGTCGCCTTTTTCCGCCCGCGCGAGCACGTCGCCGTTTTCGGCCTTCACCGAGCCGTCCACCGTCACGTCGCCGCCCTTGGCGTCGATCAGCGCATCCTTGCCCGCGGTCACCGAGCCGGCGACCTTCACGGCGTCGTCGGCGGTCAGCGAAGCGGTGCCGTTGCCGGCCTTCACGCTCGTCACCTCGATGCCGTCAGCCGTCGCCGTCAGCGTCGCGTTCCCGGACGCATCCACGTCCGTCGCCGTGATCTGGCCGTCGGCTGTCACATCGACATCGCCGGCCGTGGCCTTGACCTGGGTCAGGGTCACGTCGTCCGCGTCGTTCAGAGTGACCGTCGCGCCGTTAGCCGTGACACTGTTGAAGTCATTGTCCGCGTTGTCCAGAGTCACAGAGTGGCCTTCAGCCGTCACTGTAGTTTCTCCGGCGATATCGGCGGCGGCAGTCTGCGACACGTCGCCGTCGGCGGTCACGGTGAGTTTCGCCGCCCGGATCGCGTCGAGTTTGAGCGTGCCGTCGGAATCCACGATGGTGACTTCGCCAGCCGCGCCGGTGCCGTCGGTCTTGCCAACGACGCCGACCGAGGCGAACTCGTTGTCGGCGTTGTCGAGATCGACCTTGCTGCCGTCGGCCACGGTCACGGCGGTCGCACCGGAGACCTCGGCGGCGGCGGTCTGCGACACGTCGCCGTCGGCGGTCACGGTGAGTTTCGCCGCCCGGATCGCGTCGAGTTTGAGCGTGCCGTCGGAATCCACGATAGTGACTTCGCCAGCCGCGCCGGTGCCGTCGGTCTTGCCAACGACGCC
>JAFUXX010000418.1 GCA_017476965.1 Kiritimatiellia bacterium
CGCGGGGTGCGGACGATCTCCGCGCCGAGCGCGCGCAGCAGCGCGACCTTTTCGCCGGAGAACTTGTCCGGCACGACGAACACGACGCGGTAGCCGCGCCCGAGCGCGGCGAACGCGATGCCGATGCCGGTGTTGCCGGCGGTGCCCTCGACGATCGTGCCGCCGGGGCGCAGCGCACCGCGCCGTTCGGCGTCCTCGATCATCGCGCGGCCGACGCGGTCCTTGACGCTGCCGCCGGGGTTCGAGAGTTCGAGCTTGGCCCAGAGCGCGGCGCCTTCGGGCAGCTCGAAGCGGCCCAGCCGCACGAGCGGAGTTTCGCCGATCAAATCGGCGTATGAATTGTAGAGCATGGGAGGAAAGAGGGATTGGAATTGGGAAAACGGGTGAAAAGAAGAGAGTGCGTACAGCGGGCATCGCCGTGGCGCCGCGCCTCAACACCCGCCCCGAGTCCCGCTCTCCGTCGACGCCGCGCGCAGCGCCGCGTCCACGTCGCGCCAGATGTCCTCCGCGTCCTCGATGCCGACTGAGAGCCGCACGAGCCGGTCCGTGATCCCGACCTTCGCGCGGATGTCCGCCGGAATCGACGCGTGCGTCATCGTTGCCGGGTGGCACGCGAGCGACTCCACGCCGCCGAGCGACTCCGCGAGCGCCACAAGCCGCAGCGCCCGGAAGAACGGCCGCGGGTCGAGCCCGGGCGCGAGCTCGAAGGACACCATCCCGCCGCCCGCGGCGGCCTGGCGGCGGTTGATTTCGTAGCCCGGATCCGACGGCAGCCCCGGATACCAGACGCGCGCGACTGCGGGGTGCGAGCAGAGCCGCTCCGCGAGGACTTCCGCGTTCCCGACGTGCCGGTCCATCCGCACCGCGAGCGTCTTGAGCCCGCGCAGCAGCAGGAACGAATCGAACGGCCCCAGCACCCCGCCCGTCGCGTTCTGCACGAACGCGAGAGACTCGGCGAGGTCCGCGCGCGCCGTCACGGCGAGCCCCGCCACGAGGTCGCTGTGCCCGCCGAGATACTTCGTCGCGGAGTGCACCACGATATCCGCGCCGAGCGCAAGCGGCCGCTGCAGATACGGCGTGAGGAACGTGTTGTCCACCACCACGAGCGCCCCGTGCGCCTTCGCGACGGCGGCGACCGCCGCGAGGTCCGTCACGGCCAGCAGCGGATTGGCCGGCGATTCCAGCAGCACCGCCCGCACGTCCGGGTGCGCCGCGAACGCCCACTCGAACGCCTCGGGATCCTCGCCCTCCGCGAGCGTCCAGCCGACTCCGAACCGCGCGAAGACCTTGTCGAGGATGCGGAACGAGCCGCCGTAGACGTTGCGCGAGAGCAGCACGCGGTCGCCGGATTTGAGGAGCGAAAGCACCGCGCCGATCGCCGCCATCCCGGACGCGAACGCGAAGCCGTGCGTCCCGCCTTCGAGCTGTGCGATGGCGGCCTCAAGCGCCGCCCGCGTCGGGTTTCCCGTGCGCGAGTATTCCCAGCCGGTGTTGTCGCCAAGCCCCCGCTGGCGGAAGGTCGAGGTCTGGTAGATCGGGACGTTGACGGCGCCCGTGGCGGCGTCGCCGTCAGGTCCGGCGTGGACCGCTTGCGTGGAAAGGGATAGTTTCATCGTGGAACCGCTGTCGGATTGGTTGTCGAGAACGGCCGGCCGTCGAGCCGGATCAGGTTGAGGCGCAGGGCGTTGGCGCAGACGCAGAAGCTGGAGAGGCTCATCGCGAGCGCGCCGAGGTCCGGGTGCATCTTCCAGCCGAAGACCGGATACCAGAGCCCTGCCGCGAGCGGTGAAAATCCTTTTTCCGGAATTCGCATCCATAAGCGGGATTCAAATTTTCGGCTGGTTGTTTGCTTCACGGGGCGCGCGGGCCGGCCCAGCGGGCGAAGGCGGGGCGGGCGGCGTGGAAGTTGTCGGAGCCGGGGTCGCCGCAGGCTCCTCTTCCGTCTGTGCAGGCACGGTCTGCGAAGTCTCCGGTGCCGGCTCTGGCGCGGAGGATATCCCGGGGAATATAAAGAACATCTGCCCGCTCTCACGCATCAGCATATACGCTGTGAGCGAAAGGCAAGCCTGCACCGTGGCAGTCTCGTTCGTTTCGCCGCCCTCGGTATGGGAAAA
>JAFUXX010000419.1 GCA_017476965.1 Kiritimatiellia bacterium
CCGGCGGACAGCCGAGCGGCGACCGGCGCGTATTCGACGTTGCCGACGAGGTGCCAAGAGGCCGGTTCGCCGATCGAGAGCCGGGCGGTCGCCCCTTGCGGAGCGGGACCGAACGCCGCTTCTAGCAGGTGGGCGCCGGGCGCGAGGTCGAAGTCGCCGTGCGCGCCGGTCGGGCGGTGGATAGCCGAAACGACGCCGCGGGAGGAGTCCTCGACCCGCGCGCCGCCGTCGACCGAAAACTTCACGTCGCACGGAGCGCACAGGACGACGCGGTACGTGCCGCGGGCGGGCACGACGAACCGCACGGCGAACCGCGTGCCTTCCGCGGAAAGCGGAACGTCGTGGGACGGCAGCTCGGCGGGCGCACCGTCGATCTCGCACGGAATCGAAAGCGGCAGCCCGGCCGCGACGTCCCAGCGGAGCTGCCCGGAGCGGAGGCGCACGACGAGATCCGAGCGGAACGGACGCGGGGCGGCGGAAGCGGGATCGTCCTCCGGCGGACGGACGCGGAGCGTCTCCTCCACCGCTTCGCCGGGGCCGAGCGCGTGCTCGACGTCGTTGCCGGTGCGCTCCACGGACCAGCCGCGGGGAGCGGAGAGTTTCGTTTCGACGGGGACTATCCCGGCGCCGGCGTTCCCGACGCGCAGAACGGCTTCGGAAACGCGCCCGGGGACGAACGCTCCTCCCTCGGGGTAGACGAGCTCCACGCGCAGCGGGACCTCCGCCACAACGGCCGCGCGCGACGCGGCGGGGGACGGCAGCAGGCGCACCCGCGGGGCGAGGGAGATTATTTCGTCGGTCATCGCGTCGATGTCCGCCGGCGGGTGCATCCCGACGATTCCTGGCGACAGCACGACCGCGCGGCCGACAGGAGCCTTCCACTTTTCGGGAATGCCGGCCGGGTCGAGGATGCCGAGCAGGGCGCCGAGAGTGGCGCCGGTGCAATCCGCGTCGCGTCCGCAGTTGACGGCCGCGCAGAGCGATTCGCCGAAACCGCCGCCGCCGGCGAGCCAGCCGAGAACGACGAACGCGAGGTTGGCCGCGACGTCCGTCCAGTTTTCCGGCGCGTGCTTCGCGAGAATGCGGCGGCGCGTCTCCGCCCAGTCCCCGGTTTCAGCCCAGGAGCGGCGCGTTTCCTCAACCGCCAGGGCGACGCGGCTTTCGCGCGGGATGCGGGCGAGCGCGGCGTCGAGCAGCGTTTCGCGGTCGTTTTCGACGAAGGCGAGACTTTCGAGCGCGGCGATGAAACGGGCGGCGTCCAGCCCGTCGCCCACGTGGTCCACGCAGCCGTCGGCCTCGGCGAGCGCGGCGGCGCGGTCCGGATCGCCGGGCGCGAGGCAGGCCCACAGTTCGGTGCGGATGGCGCAGCCCATGCCGTCGCGGAACGGGTTGTCGTACGCGCCGGAAAACGGCGGATACACGCCGCGGCGCAGGTTGCGCAGCGCGATTCCGTATTCGTCGGGGTGGAAATCGACGTGCTCCGCCCAGGCGTCCGCCAGAATGCGCGCGGAAACCGCGCCGTCCGTCTCGCGGAGCTTTTCGAGCCAGACGACCTGCAAATCGAGGTCGTCGTTCGGCATCATGCGGTCCGGCACCGGGTCGTAGAAATCCAGGGCGAACGGCCCGTCGAGCCCTTCCCACGGGCCGCCGAGCGTGCCGCCGATGCACTTGCCGAGCCAGCAGCCGAGAATCTTTTCGCGCAGAACCTTCGGGTCCACGGCCTGTCCTCCTGCGACGCCGGAGGCTACGGAAAAACGACGCGCGCGCCGTCCGAGCACAGCAGGGCGCGCACTTCGCACGGCGAACCGCACTTGCGGGCGTAGGCCGAGGAAATCGCGGCGGCGGCGGTTTCGGCGTCGCGGCGGCGCACGAGCGCGACGGCCGAACCGCCGAACCCGCCGCCGGAAAGACGCGCGCCGAACACGCCGGGCACCTTGGACGCCTCCTCCACCACGACGTCGAGCTCCGGGCAGGAGTTCTCGAAGTACTCGCGGGAGGACTCGTGCGACTCGAACATCAGACGGCCGAAGGACTCCACGTCGCCGTCGCGGAGCAGCTCCACGCCGGAGAGTACGCGCTCGTCCTCGCCGATCGGGTGGGCGGAGCGCTTGGCGGCCAGTTCGTCCATGTCGTCGCGGTGGGCGAGCCACTCGTTCCACGAAACGTCGCGGAGGGCGCGCACCGGGTGGTCGAGCGCCGCCGCGAAGAAGCGGGCCGCGCGCTCGCAGCATTCGCGGCGTTCGTTGTAGGCGCCGTCCACGAGGGCGTGGCGGGCGTGGGTGTTGCAGACGAGGAACAGCACGTCGTCCGGGAACGCCACGGGTTTGAACTCGCAAGTGCGGAAGTCGGACATCACGAGGTGGTTCTCGCGCCCGAAAACGGAGGAAGCCTGGTCGAGCAGGCCGCACTTCACGCCGGCCCATTCGTTCTCCGCCTTCTGGCCCATGCGGGCGACGTCGAGCGGGGGCAGCTCCACGCCGCGCACCTTGGCGAGGGCGAGGATCGCGCCGCATTCGAGCGCGGCGGAGGAGGAGAGCCCGGACCCGAGCGGGATGTCGCCGAGGAACATCGCGTCGAACCCGCGGTCCGGGGCGCCGAACCGGGCGTTGAGGCCGGCGAGGCAGCCCAGCACGTAGTCGCTCCAGGATTCGCCGGGCTGCTTTTCCGGCGCGGCGGCGGACGTCTCCACCGTGCGCATCACGTCGCCGGCGGTCACGCGCGCCACGCCGTCTTCGCGCGGCGCGACGGCGAAACACGTTCCGAGGTCGATCGCCGCCGAGAGCACGTAGCCCTCGTTGTAGTCGGTGTGGTTGCCGAGCACTTCGACGCGGCCCGGAGCGCGCGCGACGACCGTCGGCGCGCGGCCGTAGAGAGCGCGGAATTTCGATTCGAGGTCCGACTGCACCTGTGGATTCATTGCGGAGATTATTTTCTTGTGCGCTGGGGCTCCGGAGAGCGGGGAAAAAAGTTCGTGCGGAGAAGCGGACGCAACGCCGCGTCCCGCGCCCCCGATACTACCGGAAACCCCGCCCGAGGTCAAAAACGCCGTGCCGCTACTTCGCGAAGCGGCGCCAGCGGCGCCAGGCGCAGGCCAGCATGGCGATTCCGGCGGCGAGCACGGCGATCCAGACGGCGAAGACCGGGCGCCAGCCGTCGAAGCGCTCGTGCAGCGCGGCGAAGCCGTAAATCGAAACCGCGGCGCCGACGTAGGTGAACGCGTTGAGCGCGCCCGACACGGCGCCGACGCGCCCGTACCGCGCGAAACGGCCCGGCAGTTCGCCGATAAGCATCAGGTTCGCCCCGTGCATGCAGGCCGACAGCACGGCGAGGACCGGCAGGCCGAACGCCAGGGTTCCGCCGCCCGTCGCGAACAGCACGGCAGCGCACGCCGCGCCGATCGCGAAGAGCGCCCCCGCGGCTTCGATTTCGTCGCCGAGCGCGCGCCGCAGC
>JAFUXX010000420.1 GCA_017476965.1 Kiritimatiellia bacterium
GGTGGCTGCCGCCGCGGGCCGTCTCCGGCGTGGTGGCGCGCGGCCACGGCGTGGCCTCGGGCCGGGCCGGCGACAAGCGCTTTCCCGGCGGCACCGTCGCCATGCAGGTGCCGTACTTCAAGGCGCTGGGCCTCGATCTCGACGGCTTCCACCCCGGGACGATCAACGTCGATTGCGCGCCTTGGTCGTTCCGGCCCGGGCCCGGGGCGCTGCTGTTCGAGCGCGTCAAGTGGCATCCGGAAATGCCGGCCGAGACGTTCTCCTTCGCCCGCGCGACCCTCGTCCGCGCCGGACGCCGCTTCCCGGCCTGGATCTACTGGCCGCACCCGGAAACGAAGGCGGAGCACTTCCAGCCCGGCGGCATCGCCGAAATCATCGCCCCGCGCATCGAAGGGCTCGCATACGGCGACAAGGTCGCGCTCGAAACGGAGCGGGACCAGGTCGAGTGGCAGCCGCTCTGACCGCGGCGCAAACTTCCGGCGCGGCCGCGCCGCGCGCACGACGAAACGAACACGATGAACACGCGTCACCCCGATTTTTCCGGACTCGCCCGTTTCCTCGACGCCCTCCCCGAACGCGGCGGATGGCCCGGGAACGACTGCCTCGTCATGGTACACGGCGAACCGGCGTTCCGGCACCAGGCCGGGTTTTCCGACCTCGACGCGCGCACGACCATGACCGGGCGCGAGCGCGTCAACGTCTACTCCTGCTCCAAGATCGCCACCTGCACGGCGGCGTTGCAGCTTTTCGAGAAAGGCCTCGTCGGCCTCGACGATCCGCTCGCCGACTACATGCCGGAGTTCGCGGACATGAAGGTGCGGGATGCGGACGGCGCCGTGCGCCCCGCCCGCGGCCAGATTCTCGTGCGCCACCTGTTCACGATGACCGCCGGGTTCTCGTACGACTTCGATTCGCCGTCGCTCGCCGCGTTCGTGGCGGATAATCCGGCCTGCCCGACGCGCGGCTTCGTCCGCGCCCTCGCCGGCGATCCGCTGCACTTCGATCCGGGTACGCGCTGGAGCTACAGCCTCTGCCACGACGTCCTCGCCGCGCTGGTCGAAGTCGTCTCCGGCAAGCCTTTTGCCGACTACGTGCGCGACAACATCTTCGCGCCTCTCGGCATGGCGCAATCGACGTTTCTCCTGCCGGAATCCGAATTTGGGACGATCGCGCCGCAATACGCGTGGAACGCCGAAACGAAAAAAGCCGAACGCATCGGCCCCGAGGTCCTGCCCTACAGGCCCGGCCCCGAATACGCGAGCGGCGGCGCGGGGTGCGTTTCCACGTGCGACGACTACGTCAAGCTCCTGGAAGCGCTCCGCGTCGGCGACGTCGTGCTAGGCAGGGAAACGGTGACGCTCATGGCCACGGACCAGCTGGACGCCGCCACGCGCCCGACGTTCTGGAACCAGGTGTACGGCTACGGACTCGGAGTCAGGTGCAAGTCCGCGGTCCTGCCGGAGTGCGGCAGCGACTTCGGCTGGGGCGGCGCGGCCGGCGCGCTCGCCGTAATGGACCGCGAGCTCGGCTTCTCGCTGATGCTCGTGCAGCACATGCGCGCCGCGCCTGACGGCGCATTGCGCTGGGAAACCGTCCGCATCGTCCGCGAAATCCTCGCCAAAGAGAATCTCTAGATTCTCTAGATTCTCTAGATTCTCTAGATTCTCCCCCGGCCGATTTGCCTGTGCGGGCGGGTTGTCGTAGAATCCCCGTCCGCAAGGAGATTCGGAAAATGGCTGGCA
>JAFUXX010000421.1 GCA_017476965.1 Kiritimatiellia bacterium
GAGCTCACCATCACGGCGCGCGGCGCCGGAAGCGAGGCAAGCCACTCCGCGAGCGGTCCCGGCTCCGCCCTGCGCGACGCCGTGTCGGGATCGAACACCTGCGCTTCGCCGCCTCGCTCCGCGATGCGCCGGACGAACCCTTCCGCGCGCTTTGCCGCCGCGTAGCCGTCGCTTCCGCGGACGAATCCGAACGATCTGAAGCGGCCGAGCGAAAGCAGGAAATCGGCACCGGCGCGCGCTATGGCGGTTTCGTCGAGGCCCACGAACGCCGTGCCCTCGGCGCGCGCCGCCCCGGCGGGGATGGGCGTCCCGACCGCGACGAGCGGGCCTTTCCATCCCCGGAGCCATTCGGCGACGTGCGGCTCGTCCGGCCCGGTGATGATCACCCCGTCCGCCCACTCGGAGAGGATTTCGCGCATCGTCGCGCGGTCGCGCCACAGCCCGTAGTCCACCACGCGGACGCTCCATCCGAAGCGAGCCGCGCGCCGGAAGACGCCGCCGAGCACGTCACGGTGCGACCCGTAGGAAAGGTGCAGCACCGCGACGACGTTGCGCGGATCGAGCGGGTTTGTCATGGTTGAATCTCCGCAGGCTTTGCGGAAATAATGCCCGGAAACCTCTGCAAAGTCAACATTCGCCAACTACAAAACGCACGGTAATCATTCTACAAAACACACGGTTTCCACTTGCGCTCAAACACGTTTTTGGCCTACACTTGGAGGCGGAAAAGGGATGTCGCCCGTGTGATGCGCCAGACTATGGCCGCTCGAAGCGGGAAGAGTCATCCCTCAACCCGGCAACCAAAGGAAATCAACCCATGAAATCCAGAATCCCGCTTCTTGCGCTCCAGGCGCTTCTCGCGCCCGTCGCGGCGTTCGCCGCCGATGCGACCTACAACGCCGACGCCACGGTGTCCTCGCTCGACAATCCCGGCACCGTTTCCGTCGGCTCCGGCGCCACGGTCACCGTGACCGGCGGCGTCGTTTCCACGGGCGACACGACCTCCGCCCGCTTCAACAAGACCGGCGACGGCACGCTCGTCCTGCAGGGCGACAACTCCTTCAAGCGCATCAAGCAGAGCGCCGGCACGCTCGTCTTCGACGGCGGCACGACCACGGTTTCCGGCGGCACTGGCTCCGGCTCGGGCGATGGCATGAACGTTGTCCTCTACGGCGACGAGACGGTTTTCACCGGAGGCGCCACGTTCACCATCGGGACGTCTACAGGCCTGCACGATTATGACGGTCTGTTCTCGAAGACGACCGTGATTACCAACGCCACGGTCGATGCCCGTTATGTCGGCGACCTCCTCTGCAATTTCGTCAACAGCACGTTTCAGTCCAAGGGTCAGTCCGTCATGACGATCGGCGAGGGCGGCGTGTTCCGCATTTCCGGCGCGCGCGTCCACCAGAACGGCACCTCCGCCTCCGACATCGCAAACGAGTCGAAATACGGCATCAACCTCGTCGATGGCGGCATCCTCGACATGCACGGCATGAAGGGTCTCATGATCGAAAACGGCCGCCACGGCTTCTTCCACATCGACGGCGGCGAAATCCGCGACAGCCGCTCCGACAACACGTATTTTCCCAATCGTGTAAGCGGCAACGGCACCCCGTCCGCCGCACGGGCCGCCGACGTCCCGACCTACTGGGCGAACACGCCCATCACCATCGGCGAAAAGGGCGCGACCTACAACAACGCCGTATCGAAGACAGTGCGGTTCTACGCCCCGTTCAAGACCGGTGCCGCAGACGGCAACCTCGACGGCGGCCTGCACCTCAAGGGCAAGAGCATCATCTATTTCGACGCCGACGGTTCGACATACACCGGGGGCCTCTTCCTTGATTCCACCGAGGGCATGCTCTTTGCGCCGGAGCGCGAGCGCGCCTTTGGCGCCGTCCCGGAGTCGCCGCGCGACAACATCTTCGTCCGCGGGAGCAGCACGGCGCTCTTCGGCGAGCCCGACAACCTCGAACTCCACGCAAACCGCAACGTCCTCGTGTCGTCGAACCGCACCTTCAACGTCATCGCCAAGGCCGGCAAGACGCTGACCATCCACGGCGAGATCAACGGCGAGCACGAACCCGGAGCCCTGCCCACGACCACCCGCATGATTTCCACGTATCGGTGGACGCCCACTGGCGGCAGCTGGAAGGGCGGGCTCGTCGTGCTCGACCCCGGCGAGGGGCGCACCAACAATGTCGGGCGCCTCACCATCGAGGGCAACACCGAGATCAAGAGCGGCACGACGCTCGTGAACGGCAATGGCCTCAACGATGCCGCTCCGCTCTACGTACATGGCAGCGGCGCCACCGCCGAGGCGACTACCGGGACGCTCACCCTCTCCGGCGGCGAAGTCGTCGTCTCCCCCGACTCGGCGTCGAAGTTCGTCCAGGTCGGCTACTACAACGCGGAAAACAAGGCCTCCCTTTACGGTCTTCTCGACGTCTGCGGTGGCACGCTCAAGACCTCCGGCGGCGAGTTCCTCAACGCCAATGGCGCCGGCCTCACCGTCATCCGCGACGGCGGCGTCATCGACTGCGAAGGCGGCAACTTCCGCATGGCGCAGTACATGACGGACAACCCGATCACCGTTCGCCTTGCCACCAACGGCCTGCTGCGCTGCAATCAGGTGTCGCTCGATTTCACCAAAGGCACCGTCGCGACGTTCCTCTTCGACGGCGGCTACCTCCAGACGACGGTCAACAACAACAGCTTCTGCGCCAGTGGCCTCAACGCCGCGTGGGACAACATCACCTTCGCCGCCGGCCCCGGCGGCGCCGGCTTCGACGTTCCCGCCGGGAGCAACATCTGGATTTACCGCCCGCTCATGAGCGGCGTGGCGGCTGGCGAAACCGATGGCGGCCTCATGGTGCGCGGCCCCGCCGGGACGGCCGTCGTGCTGATGACGGCCCAATTCTACAACGGTCCGACGACCATCGACTCGAACGAACTCCAGCAGCGCTCCGGCGACGACCTCCTGCCCGCCGGGACGGACATCGTTCTCAAGAACGGCGGCATCCTCGCGCTCTGGACCTACGGCCAGGGTGGCGGCGCGGCAAGGGCCACGGCGGCGACGCTCGGCGGCGTGAGCGGGAGCGGAACCGTCCGGTTCGCCACGGCCGCCACGTTCACCGGAACGTTCGCGCCCTCCATCGGCGGGACCATCCGGTTCGAACACGCCCCGCAGGCCATTTCCGGCACCCTCTCCATCGAAGGCGACGCGACGGGTTGCGGCAAGGTGAAGTTCGACCAGACGCAGGACATTTCCTCGCTCGCGCTTGTGGTGACCGACGCCGAAAACCTCGACAAGAACGCCGACAAGGGCCTCTACAAGATCGTCGAAGGCAACTACACCGACCGCTTCAAGTCCGTCGCCGGCCTTCCCGACGACTGGGCTGTTTCGTATCGCGCTAGCGGCGTCTACCTCTCCCACATCGACGCGTTCACGCTGATCGTGCGCTAGTGTCCTGTCCATCCATGCGGCGTGGCGGCCTCCTCCGCCACGCCGCAAGTGCGTTCCTTCACATTCCGTGGCGACTCAAGGCGAAATGACAACCAGACCACCGACGTTGGCGAAATCGGAGTCATACGTGACGAGACGCGATCCGGTTTCCAGCGCCGTAGCGGCGATCCAGATGTCATTTTCCGGAATCGGCGTCCCGTTTTTCTTCAGCGCCGCTTTGACGTATCCGTATGATTGCATTGAACGCCATCAATACTACCATTCACCTTGTCGTTGCGCAAGTAGTTTTTCGTCTGGCGGAATTGTGCCAAGGGCATGTTCATGAACCGTTTTTTTTCCGAATCCGGCCTCGCCGGCGACCGCGCCGGGGCCGTGGCCGAACTTCTGCCGTGGCGGGCGCCGGATCCGGCGCTCCGGCTTGCGGAGGAGCGCGTCGAGGACCTCGGCGGCGGCGCGTTCGCCGTCACGCGGACGATCGAGAACGCCGGCGCCGCGCCGGTCTCCTTCCGCGACGAACTGCGCGTCCGCGACTGCTTCGAGGCGTCGCGCTACCTGATTCCCTGCGTGAACTACGACGGCAACGGTGCGGAGTCCCCCGCGGCCGCCACCCCGATTCCCACCGGCCTTTCGCGCGACGGCGAACCGTGGCTCTTCTCCTACGAGCGCACCGGCATTCCCGGCTGCACCCTCACCGAGAGCGCCGATGTCGGCGTCGCCCTCTTCGCCGCCGCCGACACGCCGGAGTCGCTCGTCTGCGCCTGCGGCCTTCAATCTTTCGACGTTTCGACCTTCGACCACCTCCTCGTTCGCCCGGTCGTGGAGGCGCCGCTGACCTACACGGCCAAGGGGGAGTTCGGGCCGCGCTACGAGACCGCCATCACGCTCGCCCCCGGCGGGAGGTTCACGGCGAAGTCGTTCGTCTGCTTGTGCCGTCCGAAGTGGCCGAACTACGCCTTCGCGGCGCTGGCCGGCCACGCCCTGCGGCTGCTGCGCCCCCGCCTGGAGCCGTGCATGGACGAAACCGAGGCGTTCGACCTCGGCGTCCGCTACATCCATTCGCTTCTCTACCTCTACAAGGGCAAGTGGCTTGTCTGCGAACACGTCGTGAACCGCATGGCCCACGACTGCTCCGCGATGCGCATCTCCCGCGAGGAAATCGCGGAGCGCATGAAGTGGGAGTACTGGACCGACCTTGGCACATGGTGCGAGACCTTCGAGGTAGGCTGGGCCGGCCAGAACTTCCTCGGCGCCCGCATGCTCGCCCTCCGCGCGCTTGGCTTTGCAGCGGTCGCGTCTGCGGCCGCATCCGGGGGGTCGGGGGCACAGCCCCCGTCCATTCCCGACCCCGCGCTTCTCGAAAAGGCCGTCGGCGTCTTCGACGCCTTCGTGGCGACGCAGCGCCCAAACGGACTCCTCCACAGCTGCTACAACCACAACTTCTTCGAGGGCGCCCTTGAAAAGCGCCCGATCGACGTCTGCAACATGGGCTGGGCGGCCGCCGAGGCCGTCCGCATGGCCCGCCTCCTGCGCGCCCACGGTATCGACAGGCCGGAATACGTCGCCTTCGCGGAGCGCATCTGCGGCTTCTTCGTTGAGCATTGGTCGGACGAATGGGGCTTCGGCAAGCGTTGGCGCGTCGACGGCACGCCGCTGGAGCGCGACGGCACGATCGGCGGCTTCCTCCTCCCGGCGCTCCTGGAGCTTTACGGCGAAACCGGAAAAAAACGCTGGCTCGACGCCGCGCTCCGCGCAAGCGACTTCTACTTTGCCCGCGACCTCGACCGCTTCCTCTGCACCGCCGGCGCCATCGACTGCCAGTGCATCGACAAGGAGACCGCATGGCCGTTTGTATCCGGTTCGCTGGCCCTTTACCGCATCACCGGCGACAGAACGCACCTCGAGCGCGCCGAGAAGGCCGCCTGGTACTTCCTTTCGTGGATGTTCTTCTTCGACACGGTCGTCGGGCCCGAAACGGACTTCGCGAAATACGGCTACCACACCACCGGAGGCACGGCGGTGAGCCTCGAACACCAGTGCATCGACCCCTGGGGCGCGATCGCCGTGCCGGACCTCGTGGAACTGGCCGACCTCACCGGCAACGGCGACTTCCGGGCCTTCGCGCGCCTCCTGTGGGCGAACAGCCTGCAAGGCGTCACGCGCCGGCTCGGCGACTTCATTCACGACAAGCAGCGGCCGATCGGTTCCCAGAACGAGGGATTTTTCCAGGCGCGCTACAACAAATACCGTCCCGTGCCGGACCCGGGCTACTTCAACGACGTGCTCGCCCCCTGGCCGAGCGCCTTCCGCGCATGGACCGTCGCCCGCCTCGCGGCAAAGCGAGCCCTGCCTCTCTTCGAACCCTGACAATCCATGAAAAAGCGACTTTCTGTTTTTCTTCTTTCCTCGGCGGCCGTTTTCATCGGCGTTTCCGCCGATGCGCAGAACGCGGGTGGGGCTTCGCTTGCTTCCGTCGCGGCTCGCCCGGAGGGCTCGCCCCGCCAAGGCCACATCCTCCTCGACGCGCCGGGGCACGTCGCGATCGAAGGCGCGCCAGTCGCCGCCACCGGCGGCCAGCCCGGCGCGGAGTGGCGGCTCCTCGATTGGCGC
>JAFUXX010000422.1 GCA_017476965.1 Kiritimatiellia bacterium
CGGCGCCACGACGGAAGTCTCCTTCGCGGCCGACGCCGCGGACGTGGTCCAGGCCACGGCGACGAGGCGGAGGCGGCCGGCGAAATCGGGAATCTCGAACCGCGCGCGGGCGACGCCGCCTTCGAACGGCACGTCGGACGCCACGCGCACGACGGGCTCGAACCTGCGCGACGCGATAGTGCCCACGCGGCCGGCGAGGAGGTCCGCGGCGGAACGTCCTGCCATTTTCGCTTCGAAAAGCATGTCGCCGCCGACGGCGACAGTGCGCATGAGCGGCGCGGTGGCGGGATCGGCGAGCCTGCGCCACGAGTCCCAGACTTCGGCGCCGGACCAGCGCGCGCGGCAGAAACGCCTGGCGGGGTCGGGCAGGGGTTCGCGCGTGAGATCGAGCAGCGCTTCGTCCACTAGGAAGAAGGTGGCCTTCGCGTCGCAGTCCTGCGCGGCGCCTTCCGCGAGCGACGCTTCGGCGGAAACGATCCATCCGGTGCCGTCCGCGCCGGGCTCGACGACGGGCTTGCCGAGATTGAACGCGACGCGCGCGGCGGGATCGGCGACGAGCAGGGACGCCGCGCCCCAGGCGCGCGATTCGGGGCGGGGGGCGTCCGTCGCCGCTGGCCGCGCTTCGAGCGGGGCGGGGCGGACGAGCGTCGCGGCGACTTCGCAACTCGGGGCGCATTCGGGGCCGAGCGGGATGCGCAGGACGTTGTCGCCTTCTTCGAGACGGGTGCGGAAGCGCGAGAAGAGGCCGCGGCCCTGCACGGTGACGAGCGCTTCGCCGGCGAACGGCGCCTCCACCGAAACGGCGGCCACGTCGCCGACGGCGTACGATTTTTTGTCCGCCGAGAACTTCAGCCTGTTGCGGCGCGGCGAGGCGTCGTCGCCGTCGCCGCCGCCCCACGTGTTGAACGCGTGGACGGTCGCCGCGCACGGGTCGGAGGCGGACTCCGCCACCGGCTCCGCGACGATTTCGTAGCGGGATTCCGCGGCGGGGAGGCGGAACTGCGCCGCACCGGCGCCGCCGGACAGCACGACATTCGTTTCCGCGACGGTCTTGCGCACGTCGGACGCGCGCCAGATCCACGAACCGAAGTCGGTCTTTTCGAGGCGCGACTCGCTCTTCACGGAACGCAGCGCGAGGCGGACGCCGAAGCCGTCCGCCGCATCGGCCGCGGCGCCCTCCGCGCCGTCGGGGCGGAGCAGGCGCAACTCGACGCGGACGTCGCCGCCGGGACGCGATTCGCCAGTGCGGACGGCGATGTAGCGCGCCCACGGGTGGAAGACGGTCTTCTCCGTGGCGGAGACCATGCGGCCACCGGGCTCGAACGCGCTGGCGGTACGCACGAGGACGAGCGGCGAGCCGCCGCGGCGGACGAACGCGGAGAGGTCGAACACCGCGGTCGCGGCGCCGTCGTCGGCGAGCGTCGCGTCCTTTTCGGGGATGGACGGCACTTCCTTCCACGCCCCGTCGTCGCCCGCGCTCCAGCCTTGCCCGCACCACGGTTCGGGCTCGAACGGGACGGGGACCGGGACAAGCGACGCCTTGGCCGGGAGGCCGGACGCGGGCGTGCCGAACTGCCAGCGCGCGGCGATTTTCACGGGAAGCTCCGTCGTGCCGAACGGAACGCTCTCCGGGGAGTCGGGCGCTTCGACGACGATCTTCGGCGGCGCGAACGACTCGACGGAAAATTCGCGGCGCGCGATGACGGGGCCGTCCTTGCCCGGGATGCAAAGCGAAGCGGTCCAACGGCCGGAGGGCTGCGACGCGGGCGCCGTCCAGCCGTCCTTCACCGCGAAGAACCCGCGCGCGTCGGTGCGGACGGCGAGTGTTTCGACGAGCGCGCCGTCGGGGCGGCGGATTTCGAGCGAAAGGGGGAGAGGCTCGGGAGCGGGGCCCGCGGCGGTGCGGACGAGGCCCTGCAGGAACACGGAGTCGCCGTGGCGGTACAGGCCGCGGTCGGAGAAGAGGAAGCCGTCGAGCTGCGACGGATTTTCCGGGAAGCGTTCGCCGGGGCGGTCCGCGAATTCCTCGACGCCGTTTTCGTACTCGTCGAGCTGGAGGAAGCCGTAACCGCCGCCGGGCAGGTCCGCGACGAGAACGGCGGGCGCAACGCCCTCGCCGACGGAGAGCAGCGCCACGCCGTCGGCGTCGGCCTCGGCTTCGGACGCGACGGTGTTGTTGGAGGAGTAGAGCGTGACGCGCGCGCCGGGAACGGGCTCGGCCGTCGAGAGGCGCACGACCCACGCCTGGATGTCCGCGCCGACGCGGCGCGCGGCGATGCCGACGTCGGAAAGGTTGACGAGCTTCCAGTCCGAATCTTCGTCCGGAGCGAACCGGTCCTTGCCCTTCGCGATGGCGCGCGCGGTGACGGACACGCAGTAGAGGCCCTCGGGCAAAGCGGCGCCGGCGGCGTCCGGCGCGAAATCGGCCAGCGCGAGCGCATTGGTCGCCACGCCGGATTCGCCGATCTTCGCTTCGAGCACGGGGCCGGTCTTTTCGCAGAATTCCGCGCCGAGACGCCTCAGGCCGCCGCGCGCGGCAAGCGCGTGGACGAGGTTTTGCGGCAGGACGCGCAAGAGGCGCGCCTGCACGGAGTCGGTGGCGTGCGTGACGACGTCCACCGCCGAAAGCGCGGTCGGCGGGAGATTGCGCTCGTCCTGCGCGAACCGCACCGCGACGTCGGGATTCGGGACGACGAACGACACGGCGTTGGTGCCGGCGCGCAGCGCGGCGCCGGCGTCGGTGACGAGATCGGCGCCCGGGCGCAGGAACGCGCGGTAGCGCACGCCGGGCTTGAACGAGCCGCGCAGCCTCACGCCCTGTCCCGACTCGTACTGCAGGTTTCCCGACGAGTCGCGGTACGAGCAGTCCACGTACGGCCCGCCGTCGTAGCGCACGTCGGGCACGGCCGGATCGAAAACGAGATTGGAGAGGACGGAATCGGGCGAAGCGCGGAAGCGGGAGAAAGCGATGTCCGCGCAGGCCGCCGGTTCGAAGTGCCGGAAGTACGCCCGCGCGGCGGACGGGGCGACGGGCCGGCGCGAGAAGAGGACGGCGTCGTCGAAATCGTCTTCGAGCGGCAACGCGCCGGCGGGGGCGGGGAGATTTTTCGAGACCTTCACGCGAACCTGCGCCGCGAAGGCGTTGGTCTGCGGCATGATGCCGAGCGCCGCGTCGCGCGAGCCGCTCACGATCACGGGATCGAAAGGAATTTTCGCGCCTTCGACGAAAACGTCGATCCATTCCGGCAGGCGGGCGAACGAGTTGGTCGGAAACGTGTCGGGCACGCCGGAAGAGAGAATCACGAGAGGGCGGCCGTCCGGGAAATTGTCGTCCTCGTGCGCGGCGAGGCGCATCGCGAGCCGCGGCGCGGCGGAGAGGTCGCGCGGCGCGGC
>JAFUXX010000423.1 GCA_017476965.1 Kiritimatiellia bacterium
AAGCGCTCGCGCGCTGGGGCGCGGGGACCGGCGGCTCGCGCCTGCTCACCGGCACCCAGCCGCCGCACGCTTCGCTCGAAAGGCGTCTCGCCGCGTTCAAGGGCACGGAAGACGCCATCGCGTTCGGTTCCGGTTTCGCCGCCAACTCCGGCACGATCGCCGCGATGTGCGGCCCGGGCGACGTGATCGCGAGCGACGAACTCAACCACGCTTCGATCGTGGACGGCTGCCGCCTCTCGCGCGCGACTGTCCGCGTGTACCCGCATGGCGACATGGACGCGCTGCGCGGGATTCTGCGCGAAGCGTCCGGCGCGCGCCGCCGCCTCGCCGTTTCCGACGCGGTTTTCAGCATGGACGGCGACGTGCTCGACCTGCCGCGCTTCCTCGAAATCTGCCGCGAGACGGATTCGTTCTCGATGGTGGACGAAGCGCACTCCACGGGAGTGCTTGGCGCGACGGGGCGCGGGATTTGCGAGCATTTCGGGTGCGGCGCGCCGGACCTGCTGATGGGCACGCTGAGCAAGGCGCTCGGATCGTGCGGCGGCTTCGTGGCGGCGTCGGAAAGCATCGTCCGCTACCTGCGCAACAAGGCGCGGTCGTTCGTGTTCTCCACGTCGCTCCCGGCCTCCGCCGCGGCCGCGGCGGAGGCCGCGCTGACCGTGCTCGAAGAAGAGCCGCAACGCGCGGCGGCCGTGCGCGAAAACGCGCTCTTCTTCGCGGAAAGGCTGCGCGCGCTCGGTGTGGAAGCGAGGACTTCCTCGGCCATCGTGCCGATCGTCGTGGGCGACGAACGCGAAGCCGTGGAAGCGTCCGCGCAGCTGCTCGACGGGGGCTTCTGGATCCCGGCGATACGCTACCCGTCCGTCGCGCGCGGAGCGGCGCGCCTGCGCGCCTCCACGATGTCGTCGCACTCGCGCGAAGACCTCGCCGCGGCCGCCGAAGCCGTGGCAAAGGCTCTCCGCCGCGCGCGGCGGCGCGGTTGACTTGGCGCGCGGATGGCGGTACGCTCTTTCCGCCATGAAAACGAAAAACCCGCTTGCGTTCCTGCTCCTAGTTCCGGCCCTGTCGTTCGCGCAGGGCCCGATGCGTCCGGGCGTCCCGGCCGAACCCGCCGGCCCGGTGAATCCCGTCGTCAACCCCGGTTTCGAAAAGGGCCTCGCGCCCGACGCCACCAAGGGCTGGATGGACGTTTCCGACTTCGGCGGCGAGGCCAAAATCGCCTCGTTCATGAACCCGGCCGACCAGCCGCCCGAAGGCAAGAAGGCGCTTTCGCTCAAGATCAAGAAGCCGCCGCGCTACCCCGCGAAGCTCCTCAACGGCGTGGACTACGGCCCGTTCCGCGACTTCGCCGCCAAGGAACAGCCGCGCGCGATGGTCCGCCAGAACGTCCCGGTCGTGCCCGGCAAGCGCTACGGCGTGCGCATGAAGTGGAAGGGCACCGGCCTCGCGAACCCGAAGACCGCGCCCGGCCCCGACCGCGGCGTGGCCGAGGGATCGGTCGTCCTCCTGTTCGTCGACAAGGCCGGCAAGCGCGTCAAGGACAGCCCGACTCCCGAAGTGCCGAAATTCCGCACCAACCCCGCGACGTGGCAGGAGTGCTTCTACCCGGCCAAGGGCAAAGACGGCAAGATGCCCGGCGCCGGCGCGTTCGTCCTCGCGCCGGAAGGCGCGGCGTACCTCCGCGTCGACCTGAAGCTCATTTCGACGGTGCAGGGCGCCAAGCCCGAATTGCTCGTCGACGACTTCGAGGTCTTCGCCTAC
>JAFUXX010000424.1 GCA_017476965.1 Kiritimatiellia bacterium
ATTTCCGCCCTCAGCGTTTCGAGGGCGACGGCGGAAGCGGTGTTGCAGGCAAGCACGACGACGCGGCAGCCGAGCGCCGCGAGCGACCGGGCGATTTCGCGGCTGCGGTCGAGAATCTCGCGGTCCGGACGCCCGCCGTACGGGCAATGCTCCCAGTCGGCGACGTAGAATACGCGGACCGCGGGGCGCAGGCGGAGAAAGGCCCGGGCGACCCCGAGGCCGCCCGAACCCGAATCGAAGAAACCGACCGCTCCGCGGGAATCCACCGCGCGGCCTACTCCGTGACGCGCAGACGCGCGGCGACGGCGGCGAAATCGCGCGCGTCGGCGCCGCGGAACTCGTCGCGCCGCGAGAAGAGCTCGCGCATCACGCCTGTCGCGCGGGACGTTTCGCCCTGCGCGGCGAGGATCTGCACGAGGTGCAGCGACACGCGCGGGTCGTGGCCGGTGTCGAGCGAAAGCGCCTTGTCGATCGCCTCTCGCGCGCCCGCCACGTCGCCCTTGGCGAGCCGCACGCTCGCGAGCGTGTCCCACGCGTTGTAGATTTCGAGGCCGGAGCGGAACATCCGCATCACGAGCGCTTCGGCTTCGTCGTACTTGCGCAGCTGGAACTTCACGTCCGCCAGGTCGTTCAGCGCGGGCACGGAATCGGGCGCGCCGTCGAGCGCGCGCTGGAGGTAGTCCTCCGCGGATTCGAGCTTGTCGCGCTCGATCGCGAGCGAGCCGAGGATGTAGTTGGCGAACGAATGGCCCGGCGAGCGCGCCAGCACGTCGCGGGCGTGGCGGGCGGCGTTGACCTTGTCCATCAGCGCGAAGTCGAGCCGCAGGATCGATTCGCGGACCGGCAGCGAATCCTGCTCCGGCGTGACGCGCAGCACGTCAGTCCAGTCCTCGCGCGCCTCGGCGTAGCGCTCCTGGAGCTCGCGCAGGCGGGCGCGGGTCGAGAGCGTGCGCACGTTCTCCGGACCGGCGAGGGCCGAGAGGTCGTCCACCACGGCGGAGAGTTCGTCAAGCGCGGCGGCGCGCATTCCGTCGCCCGCTGGGCCGGAGGCCGCTTCGGAGTACTCCTGCATGTGGACGGCGGCGAGAAGCGAGCGCGCTTCGACGCTTTCCGGATCGAGCTCGATGATCCTGCGGGCGATCACGCGGGCCTTGCCGGGGTCGCCGGACGCAAGCTCGATGGCGCCGGTCTCGAAGAGCACGCGCTCCGGCGCTATGCCGGCGGCGAGCGCGGATTCGAGGCGGCGGCGCGCTTCGGAGAAATCGCCGCGCATCACCGCGATGCGGACGAGCCCGATGATGGCCTGCGGCGAACCGGGGTCTTCCTCCAGCACCTTCCTGTACGCGAATTCGGATTTTTCGAGGTCGCCGCCCTGCAGGTACAGGCCGGCGAGCGCGGAATGGAGGCGGGACTGGTCAACGGGATCCACGTCGCGCAGCGCCCTGTTGAGCGAGTTGAGCGCGAGCGTGGGCTGGCCGGAGAGCGCCCACGTCCAGCCGAGGTTGGCGAACGCGACGGGCGAGGAAACGTAGCCGCACGCGGAAGCGAGCGTCCAGATGTTGTCGTTGCGGTCGGCGCGGGCCGTCCGGAGCTTGTCGAGCGCCGCCGTGGCTTCGTCCGCGAGCTCGGGATGCAGTCCGCCGCGGATGAGGGAAACCCAGTTGAGAACGGCGGAGACGTTGTCCGGGTCGAAATGTCTTACGTAGTCGTATATCTCGAACGCTTCTTCGTCGCGGCCGTGGGTTTCGAGCAGGAAGCCGAGGTTGTTGCCGGCGAGCGAAGCGCGGTGGAGAAGGTGTTCGGCCAGGTAGCGCAGCTGGGGCAGCGCTTTTTCGCCGGGCGAGAAATCGGCTTCCATGGCGGAAAAACATTCCATCGTGCCTCCGTCGTAGCCCGAGGAGACGAGCTTGTCGACGTCCGCCGGAGCGGCGCCGAGGAAGAAGAAGCCCGACGGGTAGTCGGCCCAGGGCCCGAGGTGCCAGAAATCGGGGAGGATCGCGAGCGCGACGCGCTCCGAGGCGTCCTTCCTGTTGGCGAGCCATTCGCGGAGCATCGGCACGAGACCGATTTCCGAGACGTTGCGCAGGCGCACGTCCGGCAGCGCGTCGCGGAAGTCCGCCGTCGCGCGCAGGCCCGAGGGCTGGGCGAGGTTCACGACGTGGAGCGGGATGCCGCGCTCGCGCGCGCGGATGAGCAGATTGGCGTCCATGGCGCCGTCGGTGAAGAGCCAGTCGCGCCCTTGCAGGCCGTCGAGCGCGAGGTCCGTCCACGACTTCGGGAAGCGGATCTCGCGCAGGTAGGCGTCGTCCACGTTGTGACAGGCCGCGGCCGCGGCGATGACGCCCGCGACTCCGACCGAAATCCACGACCGCACCGTGGCACGCTTGGGATCGCCGGGCAGGTTGTCGTGCGCCGCTTCCGAGAGGAGCCACGCCACGAGGTAGCCCGCGGAAAGCGCGGTCATCGCGTACGGGACGATCTGGTACTCGCCGCGGGAGAGCTGCCACGGGGAGAACCTGAAGTCCGCGATCACGCAGAGCGTCGTCACGCCGATCGCGACGTGGAGCAGGTACATCGCGATGCCGCCGTCGCCGTTGAGCGCGCGGCGCGAAACCACGACGGCCGAGAGCCACGGCAGGACCGCGAGGCCGAGCAGGATGAGCCACCACGCGCGGCCGAAGGCGGACATCACGCCGGAAACGAGGTCGCGCGCGATGCGCTGCGCCACGTCGGCGAATTCCTTTTCGGCGCCGTACACGGCGCACGCGGGCGAGACCCAGAAAGCGTGCGCGGAAAGCCAGAAGAAGAGCAGGAACGACGCCAGGCCGATGCCCGCGAAAATCGAGGCCCGGGCGGGGGTGAGCCTGTCGCGGGTCCAGAGAGACCACGCCGCCGCGCCCCAGAAGAGCGGCGCCCACGCGACGAAGCACGACGCCTGCGACATCCCGGCCCCGTGCAGCACGGCGAACGTCGCGAGCCAGCCCGATGATCCGGTGACGCAAAAACGCATGAGCGCGACGGCGGAGACGAGGAGCCACGCGAGGTGGAACGTCTCGGGGCGCACCTGCGCGGCCGAGCTCCAGAACGGCGCGCTCGTGGCGAGCACCGCCGCGGCGGCGAGTCCCGCCGCGCGCGACATGAACACGACGCGCTTTTCGCCGTCCGCGCCGAAGGCGGACTCCCAATGCTCCGCGTCGGCGCTCATCGAGACGAAACGCGACAGCGCGAGGAAGAGCGCCGAGACCGCGAAGGCGGACACCGCCGCGCACACCGTGTTCGCGAAAAGCGACAGTTTCGAAACGGGCGCGACCGCCGCGACGAGGCGCATGAACGAGCGCCACAGCCAGTAGCGCGACGCGAAATCAGCCCTGAGGCCGGCCGCCGTGGCGAGCAGGTGCGCGTTCTCGCCGGGCAGGGCGTACGGCACGAGCGAAATGTGGAAAACGACGAACGCGGCGGCGAACACCGCGACCGCCAGGCGCAGGTCCCCGCGGAACCCGGCCCGTTCGATTTTCTTCAGTTTTGAGTCGAACGCCTTTTCGGACGCCCTGATCGAAGCGGAGTTTGTAGTTGGCATGGCTGTCGCCCTGGCTTTCAAGATCTTTGCGGCTCGGCTGGAATCCGCCTAACGGGAGAGGAACTGTTCGAGAGTCTCGCCCGCACGGCACGGGACGCGCGAAACGCAGATTTTCACGAAACGCGACGGCCGGGACGGCCCGGCCTCAACGGAAAGGACCAGCCGCCCGCCCGTGCCCGGCACGCCGTCCGCTTCCGCGACGAACGGGCCGTCGAGCGTTTCGGCGGCGAAAGCGCCGTACCAGAAACCGGCGTCGGTGTCGTCGAGCGCCACGGTGAACTGCCCGCCGTCCGCGGCGAAGCCGAGGGCGCCGCCGGACGCGAAGACCGGCGCGGGAATCTCCACCGGCTCGGACACGAGGGCGCGCGCGAAGCCGCGGAAATCTCCGACGGCCCCGCGGCCGCGGAACTCCACGCGCGACACGCCGCGCGCGTCGGACCCCGACGACGCCAGCCACTCTTCGCCGCCCGCGGTGACGACCGTGCCGCCGACGCTGTACCGCACGCGCGGAGAGCCTGGAACGGTGAAATCGAACTCCGCGCGCCAGGCGAGGCCGTCCGCCGCCTGGACCGGGGTATCGGCCGCGACCCATTTGCCGCCGGAGCGGACGCGGATGCCGCCGTCGACGAAAACCAGCCCCGCGAGCGGCTCGGCCGCCGGTTCGGTCATCAGGCCCTGGCCCTCCCTGGCGTCCACGACGCCTTCCACGACGAATTCCCCGCCGTCGGAAACTTCGGCCGGGTAGAACGCAAGCGCGCCGCCCTGCCCTTCCGTCCCGTCGGCCTTGAACTCGTAGGAGAGGCGGCCGCCGGCGAGCGACGCCTCGGCGTCCGCGGGACGCGACCAGACGCCGCCGGAGCGCTCCTGCGCGGCCGGGTCGGCGTCCCACCCTTCGCCTTCTGGATACGCGTCGGCGATCCAGCGCACGTTGAAAAAGCCGGTGATCACGTACGCGGCGAAGGAACCGGAAGCTGTCGCGGTTTCGCCGTCCGCATCCGCCTCGAACGAGTACGAATACGTGCGGCCGGGGGTGATTTCGACCGTCTGCGAAACGGTCTGCGGGCCGTCGAGGTCGTACCACGACCGGATCGCGACGCCGTCGAGCCACAGCGTCACTGTCGATTCGGCGCTGTCGACGGGGGAAATCCGCGCCGTGAGCGTCGCGGAGAGCTGGTCGTCCGCGACCTGGGCGGCGACGGAACCGATCCCGATCGCCCGCGGGCGCGTGGTCACGCTGCCGGACGCCGAATCCGTGCCGATGCCGTTGCCGACCGCGACGGACCAGCGGTACGCCGTTTCGGGCGCGAGGCCGTCGAAAACGAACGTCTGCGCGCCCGTTTCGGAAACGGAGCGCGTCTCCGTCCGGCCGCCGAGCGAGGCCGTGATTTCCGCGGACGAGGCGCCGGGGCCGAAATCGTCGACCGACACGGAAAGCGTCACCGAATGGTCCGTGCCGATACGGACCGGCGCGGCTGAAACCGAAAACGCCGGGCGCGAAATCTCCGTCGTTACCGTTCCGGACTGCACCGCCTCGCCGCCGTCGGACACGACCGAAACCGACCAGGCGTATTCCGTCGCCGGATCCAGCCCGTCGAAAACCAGCTCGTGCGTCCCCTCTTCCGTAACGTCGAGGGACTTGGTCGTCCCTCCCAGCGTCGCGGACACCGTCGCCGACGAGCATTCGTATCCGAGCGAATCCACGGCGACCGAGAGAGTCGCGGCGGTCGCCGAAGCCGTGGCCGAAACTGTCCCGATCGCGGGAGCGGTGTCGATGTCACCGATGCGCTTGAACCACACGCAGTCGACCAAATCGCAGGCACCGCCGGAATCCGCGGCGACGCGGAGCGAGACGTCCGCCGCGCGCGGGAACTCCAATTCGGGAGAGGTGAATTCGCCGCTCGTCTCGTTCTTGCCGTTGGAGGCGCTCCAGGCCGCGACGCCGTTCGTGAGAACCGTCCACGTCGCGCGGGCGGCGCCGGACGGCCTGTAGTAGCGGTACCCGAATTTGTACCGCCCGGGCGGGAGCCGCGTCGCCTCGGCCGTCCCGCCCTGGACGGCGGCGGGATCGCCCGCCGCGCGCATGCTCAGGCCGGGGATGTCGCGCAGCGACGACCCGGCGTCCGGATACAAATCCTCGCCTTCGGCGAACCAAGCCGCGCCTTCCACGCCCTTGCCGTGCGCTTCGCGGATCGTGTATTGCCAGTTCGTCGCGAAAGACGGATGATCGTCGTCGAGCGCGGCCGATCCGCCGCACAGCGGTTCGCGCGAGTAGACGTCGGGCTCCAGCCGGTAGAGGTCGTTTCCGTGCAGGACGAAGAGCGGGACGGCGTATGAGACGTTCGTCGGCGAGTTGCACTTGCCGGACTCCAGCAGTTCGCCGGTCGAGGCGCGGACCGTCCAGGTGTAGTTCCATTCGGTCCGCAGGCGCTCGAGACGGGCTTCCTTTTCGGGGCCCGGGGCGAGGAGCGAGACGAGGTACTCCGCGTCGCGGCGGATGCACGGATTGTCGCCGTACTGCTCCCGGAGATCGAGCAGCGCGTCGGCGTCGCGCAACACGTGTTCCTCCACGCCGAGGTTCATGGAGAACCCTTTTCCGTTCTGCGCCGCGTTTGCTGTGACCGCGCCCGAAACCTCCCAGCCGGAAACTCCGGTCAGGCCCGGCAGGTCCACCGAAATCTCGCGGAACTGGTGGTAGCGCGGCGCGGGGATGCGCACGTCGAATTCAAGCCGCTGCGACGCTTCGTCGTAGACGAGGTTTTCGAACGAGACGTTGTGCCAGAGCCAGTAGTATTCCCAGATTTCGTCGGCCGAAGCGACCCAGAAAAGGTCGGACTCCAGGATTTCGCGCGCGAAGTAGCGCTTGAACTCCTCGCTAACGCCGTGCGTTCCGCCGAGGATGATCCTCGTGCCCCTGCCGCTCGAAATCACGGCGTTGACGGCGTTGGAGAAATTGGATTCGTAGCCCTGCGCCCAGATGCGGGCGAATCCGCCTTGCGGCTTGAAATCGAACGAAGAGGGAATCCCGGCGGCGCGGTCGGTCCAGGCCGATATTTCCATCGGCATGGCCGGGTATTCGGAAGTGGAGTTCTGGAAAATGGGCCAGGCGATTTCGCCGGACATGATCGAAGCGGCCATGTAGGACTTGTTGCCGTTCGGTTCGACCATGAGCTTCAAGGCGTAGCCGGTCTTGGACTTCCAGCGTTCGTTGAGGGGGGCGAAGCGCTCGGCGATTTTCGCCGGATCGTTGTCGATGGCCGAAATGTCCACGTCGACGTCGTGGAACGTGCACGCCCAGCCGGTTCGCGACATGGTGCGGACGTCGTCCGGCGTGATTTGCAGGTAGTTGCCGTCGGTGTACGCGAAAACGGCAGAAGTGCCGGCGAAGCGGCGGCGCAGTCCGGCGCCGTCGGAAAACGTCAGGGGCTCGTGGACGCCGTCCACGGCGCCGTCGCCGTCGGAATCGCTGTCGTAGTATCCGGCGGGAATGTCGCGCACGGACTGGTCGAGCAGCAGGTCGCCGCGCGGATATTGGCGGTCTTTGGTGGTCGCCGAGTGGGGGTAGCCGTTGAAAAGCGCCCAGGTGGAGCAGTAGTCGGAGAGCGACATGTCGTCGCTGATCATGCACAGCGGCGCCGCCTTGCCGAATTTCACGGGCGGCATGACCGGCGCGTTCGCGGCCGTGTACCCCGGCGCCACCAGCGAAACGTGCACTACCGCGTCGGGATCCGCCGCCGCCGCCGCGGCGGCGAACAATGCGAATGCGCACGTTGCGGCGGAACGCGCCGCGGCTGCGGAGAATGCGAAGGCGCGCGATGCGGCGGAATGCGCCGCGGCGCTGAACGAAATCCGTTTTTCCATTTTGCGTCCTGTCCGGTTGCGGCGTCGCCGCGTTTCTTTCGCGGAAAGGATACCACATCCCCGCCGGGCGTTCAAATGCCTTCCCCGGCCAAAATCGCCCGTCCGGCGCCCGACTCTCCCGGGGCTTTTGCCGCCCTTCGCCCCCGCACCGCAATGCCATGCCCCGCCCCCTTTCCAAAATCCACCAAATTTTGGAACGAAATCTGCAATCGCAGATTTCGTTCCAGATTTGACATTTCCCGGACCGGGCAAAAACCCGCTCCCGCGCCGCCGCGATTGCTGTCAGCAGCTGCGCCAATCGTCTTCCGACACGCCGGCCAGGAGGTAGCTGCAACAGTCGTCGTCGTCGGCTGCTGCGGACACGAATCGATTGGGACGGATCGCGCCGAACCGCTCGCGGCCTTCGAGATACGCGACCGCGTCTCTTGAGGGCGTGAAATCGTCGTCCAGAACACCGGAGGCGACAAGGCGGGATCCGCTGTGGACAAGCGGAAGAACGCCGTCGATTCCGCAACCGAGGTAGCGCGAGGCTTCGGCCGCGCGGTCGAGAAAGTTGCCGCACCGCCTCCTTTCGAGGCCGAATTCGAGAAGGTCGTGAGAAACGCAGAGTCCGAGGAGCAGAAGGTCGCGTTCGCGGTCGGAGAGCCCGAGACGGCGGGAAAGCGCGTCGAAGCGCTTCTTGACGCCGCCCGCCGGGGAAGGGTCGCGGTCCTTCACTGCTTCGGCGAGCCGCGCCACGGACGCCCGGACGCAGCCGCGGACCTCCGGACACGGGCAGTCCCATAGATCGTTGAAGAAGTCGGCTTGGCCGTCCCCGAAATCGACCTCGAACGTTCCGCGCCGGAGGACGTTGCGGTTGGATTCGGTCGTGGCTTCGAGCGTGTCGCCGTCCCAGGCGAACCGGTAGGGACCGATCGTTCCGTCGAGGGAAGCGAAGTCGGCCTTGACGTCGCGGCCGGTCGCGACGACGCCGACGGCGCCGAAGAGCGAACTTCCGCCGTTTGTCGTGCCCGAAGAGTCGCGAAGGCAATTGCCGAGAAAGCGGAGCGCGTGGAACGCCTCGAACTGGTAGACTGCGTGGATGGAAGGAAGGGAAGGCCCTGAAGTTTTTTTGCTCATGGTTGTTGTCCTTGGGTTGTTTCGGCGAACTCGCCGCCATCCCCCCAGCAATCCCCGTGCCAACGAAAAACCGGTGCGGAAACGCCCCTTCCCTCCCCGCCGACTGTTCAAATTCTGCGCAGGCAGTCGATGCCATGGCATTTTTTGAGCGCCCGATGCCGGCTTCGACCGCCCGGCAACCAAGGCGAAAACTGGATAGAAACTTCGGATCCGCCCGCTACGCGACGGGGTCTCCGCAGAAGGCGCGGCGGCCGCAATCTCTGCAATACTCCCCGCGCCATACGGAATCGAACTGCTCGACGAGCGGTTCGACAAGTGCGGGGTCGTCGGTGAGAACGCCGTTCTCGAAATTGCGCTTCTTCTCCGACTTTGCGCCCATCCCGGCACCGGTGAGGTTGGCCGAGCCGAAATACGCCTTCACGCCGTCTACGATGATGCACTTGAAATGCACGCGCGGACAAAGCATCCGCTCCATCGCCGTCCAGAGCGTCGGATAGCGGTCGAAGTCGTCCCGCCAGTTCGGCCCCGGGTCTTTCGCGTGAATGAGCCGAACCTCTATCCCGCGCTTCACCATCCCGTCCAGCACCTCCAAAAATGGCACCATCTCCCGCCCACCGGCGTCGACATACATGTCCTTGATGTCAGCGGTCGCAATCCACAGCCTCTTCCTCGCCTGCGGCACGATTCCGCAGACGACGGAGGCGTAGATGGCGCGGTTGGAGAGGAAGGCGGTCATGGAATCATACACTCATACCTCTATACAAGTGCCACCTTCACACAATGCTTTAATTGTACGCTTGAACTCCGTTGCGACGGCTTGAACATTGCTCAGATCACCTGCAATTTCTTTATTCATCCAACCCTCTTCTTCATGCCATTCAAAAGAATTTAACGCAGACAGTTCGCGAACGGCGTCTTTGTCAATTTGAACAACAAAACGCGGCGCCTTTCTATATTTGCCACCACTGCCACCTCCATAAAACCACCCAACGAAAGCCTTGATCGTGTGATTCTCACAACCAATTACGAAATATCGGCCACACCATTCTGGCGGCGCTTCTTCATCATGACAAGCCCATTTTTCATCATCCCTGCGCACGACAGTAATGGAATATTCATCCGTTGTTATATCATCAAAGAAGTTCTGCTCAATGTATTTCCCTAGCTCACCGATGTCATCGCTCAAATCTGCAGGACGTCCCTCGGTCGCAGTAAGACTACAAGCGACGGAAAGAATGCTTTTACGATTATTCAAAAGCGCAACAATTTCGTTATAATGCCTACCAATTTGCTCATCACCGTATTCGGTCAGGGATAGGGGTTGTGCTGGTTCCGCGCTCCCTGACGAGAGGATGATGTTCGTGTTGCCGGGAGCGGCCGCTAGGCGGGGCGTGCGGCTTCCGGCATGGCGTCCTTGGCCGGATCGTATTCCGGAAACGGCTCTTTTACGATGTCGGTCTTCGGGTCGGCCGCGAGCCTGTCCAGCGCTGCCCCGAGCGTGTCGTCCGGCACAGCAGCAGCACCCCGTCCTTGCCCAGGAAGACCCAGGCGTAGCCGCCCCGCCCGTCGCAGCGCCACACCGTCTCGTCGGCGTGCACCACGCGTGAGGCGCA
>JAFUXX010000425.1 GCA_017476965.1 Kiritimatiellia bacterium
CGGGGCCGGGAGGCGGAACTCGTGGCGGCCGGGGGGGAGGTCGCGCGGGGGGAGGCCGGGAAGGACGAGCGAGGCCGTGGTGCCTGCCGGCACGGCGAAGTCGAAGGCGACGGAGCCGTCGCTTTCGCAGCGCCACGAGGATTCTATCACGCCGCACGGCGAGCGGTAGCGGGCGGTGCAGCGGCCGACGCGCGGATCGGGATGCGGGGCGAGAACGAAGCGGCGGAAACCGCCTTCCGGCCCCGGATTTTCGCGGATGCCGGCCATCGTGCCGTACATCCACGCGACGATGGCGCCGTAGGCGTAGTGGTTGAGCGAGCGGTCGCCGGGCGCGAACCCCTTTTCGCGCGTCCAGGCGTCCCAGCTCTCCCAGATCGTCGTGGCCCCCTGGTCCACGGGGTAGAGCCAGCTCGGCCATTCGTGCTGCAGGAGCAGCGAGTACGCGAGGTCCGTGGCGCCGAGGTCCGTCAGGACGTCCAGCAGCATCGCGGTGCCGAGGAATCCGGTCTTGAGGCGGGTGCCGTGTTCGCGGATGCTCGCGAAGAGCGCGTCGCGCGCGGCGGCGGCCGGACCGGGCTCCAGGACGCCGAGCTTCAGCGCGAAGAGCGCCGGGGTCTGCATGTCGCGGAAAAGCGGTTCGAGCAGGCCGTCGGCGGGGTCCACGAACCTCTTGCGGACGTACGCGAGGGCCCGCGCGGCCATCTCGCGGTAGCGGCGGACGTCGCCTTCCCCGCCGCCGGCGACGCTTGCCATTTCGGCCATCATGCGGGCGTCCCACAGCCAGTAGCAGGCGCCGAAGTAGCGCCAGAGTTCCAGGGCGTCCTCCTTCACCGGCGGCACGTTCTTCACGCCGCCGACGTACGCGCGGCCGCTGCACGTTTCGAGTTTTTCGAGCGAAAGCCAGTCCGCCCACTGGTGCGCCATGGCCTGGGGCGACTCGAACTTGGTCTCCTCGACGAGCGCGAGGTAGCGCTCCATGGCGGCCCAGTTTTCGCGGACGATCGCGGGGTCGCCGAAGTGGCGCCACGCCGTGTACGGCACGATCACCCCGGCGTCGCCCCAGCCGAACTGGTGCACCGCGTCGCCGATCATGCCCGCCGGCGCGACTCCGGGGAACGCGCCGTCCGGCTGCTGCGAGTCGCGCATGTCGCGCATCCACTTGCGCAGGAATCCGCAAGAGTCGGCGTTGTACGACGCGGCCTTCGCGAAAATCTGCGTGTCGGCGGTCCACCCGAGCCGTTCGCCGCGCTGCGGGCAGTCCGACGGGATGGAGAGGTAGTTGGAGCGCTGGCTCCACAGCACGTTGGAAACGAACTTGTCGAGGTCGGGCACGCCGGTTTCGAGCGACCCGGTTTCCGAATCCGCGGCGATCGACGTCACGGGAATCCACCGCACGGCGCGGATGCGCGCCTCGCCGCCCTCGACCGTGGCGGACAGGTACCGGCCTCCGTAGAACGTGAACGTCGGGCGCCACGTTTCCACGCCGCCGCCGGCGAAGACGTAGCGCGCGCGGGTGCGGATGTTGCGGTACTCGGCGAAGTGCGCCGAGCCGCCCGGGCCGTCGCAGTTGCGCGACTTTTCGCCGAAGCCGTCGTTGAGCATCTCCGCCGGACGCGCCGTGAAGACTGCGCCGCGGGGCGCGGAAAATTCGAATTCCGGCACGGCGGCGCAGTTCTGGCCGAAGTCGACGACGAGCGTTTCGCCCGGCGAGAGCGTTTCGAATCCGGTGCGCACTTCGACCGTGCGGCCGAAGCGGGCGGAATCCGCCCCCTCGACGCCGCGCCAGACGCGCGCTTCGCGCGGCTCCATCGCGAGGTCGCGCCGGAGCAGCACCCCGGCGCCGGCGGGCATCGGGAGCAGTTCGCCGGAAAATTCGCGGTTTTCGGCGGCGGGGGCGAACCCGTCGGCGGGGAACGGCCTGCCGGGGGCGGGGAAGGGAAGGCGTGCGTCGAAGTCCTCGCCGTCGAAAATCGCGGCGTGCGTCACGGGGCCCGCGGCGCCGCGGGCGAGCCACGTCGCGTCGGTGCCGATCCGCGTTTCGGTGCCGTCGGCGTGGCGCAGGCGCAGCACGGCGCGGAAGGCGGAGCGCTTGCCGCGGAAGAGCACGATCTTGTCGCGCCACCAGCCGGCCGAGACGAAGGCGCACAGCTCGTTCGCCGCGCCCTCCTCCGCGGCGAGCAGCGGCGTCACGTCGTAGCGGAAGAAGTACTTGGTCTTCGCGTAGTGGGTGAAACCGGGCTTGAGGACGTCGTCCGCGCCGGCTTCGCGGCCGTTCGCGAAAACGCGGAACACGCCGAGCCCGGCCACGGTCCATTCGGCCGCGACGACGGGTTTCGGGTTGCGGAAGGTCTTGAGGAAGCAGGCGGTGCCGTCCTCGGCCTCGGCTTTGTCCTTGAGCGGGTCGAGGCCGTCCGGCCTGACTGCCGAATCGGCTGCGGAGATCCAGATCGAGCCGTCAGGAAAGCCGTCTCCTGACGGCGCGGTGGAAAAATCGTTTTTCATTCGGCCGCCGATTCAACCGCTTTTCCCCGCCGGTGTCAAGGCGCGCGGGCGGGTTGCCGGGGGCGGGGACGGCGTGGTATCATTCCCGCGTCCGCGCCACGCGCCGCGAGCACGGCGGCGGCGCTTCAAGTCCGATCCGCGAAAATGCACCTTTCACGCCTCCGTTCCGGCGCCCTCACGGGCATCGACGCCGTCCCCGTCCTCGTGGAGGCGGACGTTTCCAAATCCGGCGATCCGCAGACTGTCGTCGTCGGCCTGCCGGACGCCACGGTGCGCGAGAGCCTGCACCGCGTTTCGACCGCGCTTTCCAATTCCGGCTACGGCCGCAGCCCCGGGCGCGTCACGGTCAATCTCGCCCCGGCGGACGTGCACAAGGACGGCTCCCTTTTCGACCTGCCGATCGCGGTCGCGATCCTGCTCGCGTCGGGCGACGCCGAAGCGGAGGCCGCCGCC
>JAFUXX010000426.1 GCA_017476965.1 Kiritimatiellia bacterium
ACCACGAAAGCGCAAGCCTCCCGACAGGACGCCGTTTCTGCCCGGATTCCCCGTCTGAGGCAAGCGCTCCAACATGCACTACGGGACGGTCTCAAGCGAGATCGGCCCAAGCCCGGGTCAATTTTCCGGGATAAGGGTGGATTTCGACGGATGCTTCCATTTTGGCGGGAATCGTGCATAATGGGGGCCGCCGTCGCCGCGGGGCGCCACGTGTGGCGAAGCGCGGCACGACGGGGGCGACAGGTTTCGACGGGACGGTTGAGGCCGCGGCCGCGTGCGGGGGATCCGAGTGTACCCCTTCAATTCTCCCGGAAAATTCAAACGCCAACTACGACGTTGCTCTCGCGGCCTAACTAGCGCCGCGACGCCGAACCTCCGACGCCTGCTGAGAGGGGACGCGTCATCTGGCAGGCTGGACGCAGCCCGGGCGGCCGGGGCGATGTCGACTTCCACGTGGCCGCTGGCGCGTTGGGTGGCCCGCCTCCGGGCAGCCCCTCGGGCGAGACTCAAACGGAGGATACGCACGTAGACGTCTCGGTGGCTCCGTTTCGGACGTGGGTTCGATTCCCACCGCCTCCACCATCTTCCCTCCCGCCACGGCACCATGGCGGGAGGGTTTCGTTTTTCCGTGAAACGCGCGCCGCCGCGCGGGATTGCGCGGCGTTGCGGCCACCGCGGTTTCAGGCGAAAAGCGATTCGAATTTTGCGCGGCCTTCGGCCGTTGACGGGACGATCCCGCCTCCTGCGCCCTGCGATTCGATCTCGGCGACGTTGTCGTCGTGGATGCGGTCGAGCCGGTCCGGGTAGAGGAAGCGGAGCCCTCCGCGCGGGCGGCCGTGGAACCTGCACAGCGGGGCGGCGCCGACCGCCCATTCGTTCCCCGCGAAAACCGCCTGTCCGCGCCAGTCGTTGAAGACCCGCGCGGCGACGCCGGCGGTGCGCCCGAAACGGTTGCCGCGCACCTCGAATCCCGGCGTCGGCACCGTGGTGTCGTAGAACATCAGATGCGCCGCGTTCGGGTTCCACCTCTGCGCGTGGCCCCAGCCGCATCCGGCGTCGCGGAAGGCGTTGCTTCCGAGGACGACGTTTTCTGCCGCGCCGCCTTCGCCCTGGTGCCAGAATTCGTACGAATATTCGCAATCCGACACTTCGTTGCCGCGCCAGACGACGTTGCGCTGCACGGAGCCCGGCTCGTTCGTCTGGTTCGTGATTCCGGCGTCCCAGCATTGGCTCACCGCGCAGTTTTCGACGGCGACGTCCTCGGCGCCGCCCCACAGTTCGATGCCGTTGCCGTAGCGGACTCCGTTGCCCAGGTCGTCCACGTACAAATACCCGCCGCCGATCCACGAAACGCGGCAGCCCCGGATCGCGATGCGCGCCACGCCGCCGCCGCCGAATCCGTGGGCTCCCGCGAAGCGGATGTCGAGTCCTTCGTATTCGACGTCGTGCGCCGCGCACTGGTCCACGCCGTGGAGCTTTTGGCACAGCTCGACCGACCGCCACCGCGCGCCCGGGTTCCCGGCTTCGGAAAACACGGTCACTGCGCCGGTCGCCGGGTCGAAAAAGAAATCGCGGTCGCGGAGGAGTTCCGCGCGCGACCCGCGCTTGAACAGGCACCCGGAACCTCCGCCGTCCGCCACGACGTTTCCGACGTCGACACGCGCCCCGGTTCCGAAACTCCAGAGCCCGTTCCCGAGATCGCGCCACGCCGCCGGGTCCGACGCGTCGACGCTCGGCATTATCGACGGAGCGGCCCCTTCGCCCCACGCTCCGTAGCGGATGGGGTTTCCCGGCACGCCGGACGCCGCCCGGAGCTGGCCGCGCCACTTGCAGCCGCGCCGGAAAAGCACTGTCGCGCCAGGCGCCAAATCGAGCGCGTTCACCTCGTCGAGCGAGGTTTCCGGGCCGATCCGGAACACGGCGTCCGCCGGCTTGCGCTCCCACGCGCGGGCGGCGTCCGCCGCCGCTTCTTCCGGCAAACGCCCGGCGGGGAATTTCGCGATTCCGCCTTCCACGACGACAGGTCCGCCGCCGTCCGTCCGCACGGATGTTTCCAAACAGTTTTTCATCGTTCCGGCTCCGCGAGCGGAAACTTGCGGCCGAGCATCCGGTACTTCGCCGGAGCGGCCGCGTTGTAGGGGAGAAATTCGACAGCGACGCCCGGTCCGGCAAGGACGAGAAAAGCCTCGCGGTCGGCCGGGGAGTCGTTCACGCCGGGGATGCACGGCACGCGCACGGCGAACGGGACGCCGCTGCCGCGGAGCCACGCGAGGTTGCGCAGCACGAGCCCGAAAGCGCCTTCGCCGCCGCCGCACCACTTGCGGAACGCGTCGGCGTCGTGGAGCTTGAGGTCTTGGTACACGAAATCCATGCGCGAAACGACGGCGCGGTAGTCGTCCTCGGGGGCGGCGCCGCTCGTTTCGAGCGCGCAGCGGACCCCGGCGGCGCGGAGGAGGTCCGCGACGGCGATCACGAACCCCGCCTGCGCGAGCGGTTCGCCGCCCGAAAAAGTCACGCCGCCGCCGCTCTGCTCCATGATGTCGGCGTTGACGAGCAGCTCCTTCGCGAGCGCGTCCGGAGTCCGGTCTTCGCCGCAGACTGCGGATGCGCCGTCCTTGCGGCGCATCGTTTCGACAGCCGGCGACTGCCCCTCCGGATTGTGGCACCACGCGCAGCGCAGCGGGCATCCTTTCAGGAAGACCGTGGTGCGGACCCCCGGCCCGTCGTGGAGCGCGAATTCGCGTATCTCGAAGATGCGGCCGGTCACGGCGAAGACAGTTCGACGCGCTTGATGATCTGGTCCTGGAACTCTTTGTCGAGCTCGACGAAGTATCCGCTCCAGCCCCACACCCGCACGATCAGGTGGCGGTGGTTTTCCGGATGCTTTTGCGCGTCGAGAAGCGTGTCGCGGTTGATCGCGTTGATCTGCAGCTGGTGTCCGCCGCGTTTCACGAAAAAGCGGACGAGCTCCGCGACCTTGTCGACGCCGTCCGGCATCGCGAACGCGGAATCGTGTATCTCGATCGTGAGCGGGCCGCCGTTCGCCACGGCGGCGAGGTCCGGCTCCGTGAAACTGCGCACCACCGAGACAGGTCCCTTCACGGGAGCGTCGAGAGCCGGCGCCCAGTTCGCGGGGAACGGCTGCCCGGAGAGCCGCCCGTCGGGCGAAGCGGGGATTTCTTCCGCGTGGCGGATGTAGTACATCGCCGAGCCGGTGCCCGGACGGAAAATGCCGCCGCGGTCGTTGCGCTCGCCGTCGAACGCATGGCCCCAGAAATCCACCACGCGCTTCGCGATGCCGTCGACGCGGTCGTCCGCGTTGCCCATCTTCGGCGCGGCCTTCGCCTCGGCGAGGACGTCGGGTCGGCCGGCGAAATCGGTATCGAGGAGCTTCACGAGCTCCCCGAGCGCGACCATGCGCTTTTCGAACACGATGCGCCGCACGGCGGCGAGCGAATCGACGGCCACCGAGATGCCGGTGCCGTGGATGCCGAAGTTGTTGTACTTCGCGCCCTTGCAGACGTCGCGCGCCCGCTCGATGCAACCCGCCGAAAGCACCGAAACGAACGGGCCCGGCAGTATTTCGACGTGGCGGTACTTCACAGCGAGCGCTTTCGCGCGGCGCTTGATTTCGGCGAGAAACGCGGCTTCGACCGCGTCGTAGTCCGGCGAGCCGCCCGCCGCCGCGGCCGCGCGCAGCGCTGCGTCGAGCGCGCCGGGGAACGACACCGCGTCGATGTTGTCGATGTCCATGCCGCAACCGGGGACGATGAATTCCCAGCATGCGGCTACCGTGTAGTCGCGGGCGTCGGCCTCTTCGTAGCCCCAGCGCTCCAGCGCCGGGATCACCACGTCGTCGTTCGCGTACTGCGGGAAGCCGAGTCCCTTGGCCGTGAGCTCGGTGCCGAGCCGGTAGATTTCGGGAGGCGTGTCCTTGTCGACGCGCAGGTTGATTTTCGGATCGACGAGTTTCAGCTCGCCGCACGCTTCGAGGCAGATGCGCGAAAGCGCGTTGAACGCCGGCGAACCGTCGCGCTTCACGCCGCCGAGCATGACGCTCTGGCCGTTGTCGCCCTGCTGCACGCCGACGTAGAGATCGCTGTCGCGGTTGCAGGCCACGAAAAACTCTTCGACGAGCTCCAGCGCCCCGGCTTCGTCCAGCCGCCCCGCCGCGACGTCGGCCTCGTAGTACGGCAGCAGGTACTGGTCGATGCGGCCGAGCCCGCAGTGGTACTCGCCTTCGCACCAGAGCGCGAAATGCAGGATGCGCAGCGACTGGAGCGCTTCGCGGAAAGTGCGGGCGCCGAACCTCGGCACGCGGTCGAGCGCGGCGGCGACGTCGTGCAGCCCGCGCGCTTCGGCGGCGTCGCGGTACTTGCCGGCGAGCGACAGCACGGCCTGCACGGAAAGGATCGCGTTTTCGCAGAAAGACGCGCCTTCGGCGTCGCTTTCCGCGCGCGCCTGCGCAAGGCGGACGCGCAACTCGCCAAGACGCGCTTCGAGTCCGTCGCGGATCGTCGGAGCGAAATCGGCGGTGATGTTGAACACCACGCCCTTTTCGCCGAAAGCCGTTCCGGCGGCGCGCCGCGCGTCCATTTCGGCCTCCGTGTGCAATTCGGGAATCTGGCGCACGGTGCGGGTGAACGCGATGCGTTCGCCTTCGAGGAACTCCGGGCGTCCACCCTCGGCGCGGAGCATCTCTTCGAGGCCGACGCGGGCGCGCGTTTCGTCGTCGATTCCCTCGGCAACGAAACGGGCGAGCAGCCCGGACCAGTCGGCGTCGCGCCGCAGCGCGTCTTGCCGGCGGGCGAAAGTGAAATCGAGCAGTTTCCGAATTCGCGGTGTCATGCCGCGGATGGTACAGCGTCCATGCGCCGTTGTCAAAGGCGCGGCCCGCCGGGTCCGGCGGACGGCGCCGGCGCTACCGGCGGGGCTTCACGGCGGCGAAGCGCGGGCGCTCGGACCGCCAGTCGGCAAGCATTCTCGCGGCGAGCGGCGAGCCCGTCCGCTCCACGTGTTCGCGGAGCAGTGCCGTGAGCGCCGCCTCGTCGTCGGAGCCTTCTTCCACCGGGAAGAGGTCCACCGAATCGAGGTTGCAGTTCAGGTCCAGGTCGCCGGTTTCGTCGTACGCGTAGGCCGTGCCGCCGGTCATGCCGGCGGCGAAGTTCACGCCGACCTTGCCGAGCACGGCCACGGTGCCGCCGGTCATGTATTCGCATCCGTGGTCGCCGATTCCCTCGACGACGAGCGTCGCCCCGGAGTTGCGCACCCCGAAACGCTCGCCCGCCTGTCCGTTCAGGAATATCGACCCGGACGTCGCGCCGTACGCCACGACGTTTCCTGCGATGACGTTGTTTTCCGGCTTTCCCTGCATCCCGGCCGGAGGCCGGATCGCGATCGTGCCGCCGGAAAGCGACTTGCCGACGTAGTCGTTCGCTTCGCCGGCGAGCGTGAACGTCACGCCGGACGCCAGAAACGCGCCGAAGGACTGTCCGGCCACGCCGGAGAACCTCACGGTGACGGTGCGGCCGCCGGCCGCGCCGCCGCCCGCGGCCAGGCGTCCGGCGGCGAGGAAACCGGAAAGCGCCGCGCCCACGGAGCGGTTGCTGTTGACGATGTCGCGGTCGAGAACCGTGTCGCCGCCGGCTTCCAGGAACGGGATGATCCGTTCGGCGTCGTAGTTGGCGGCGGCTTCCGCGGCGGCAGGGGCGGCGGGTTGCCGCGCGCCGCCGCCTTC